>NZ_JAKRMZ010000016.1:0-61768 GCF_022345915.1 Corynebacterium sp. ACRQP
GCCCCCGCCCGACGACGCGCCCGAAGCCTTCCACCGGCCACCGCCGCCCGAGCAGGAGCCGCGCTCCGGCACGTGGATCATCGCCGGCGTCGTCGCCGCGGTCGCGCTCGCCTGCGCCGCCGTGATCTGGGGTTTAACCAGCGGGGGAGCGCAGTCGCAGGCTCCTGCGCAGGAGGAAACGGAGCAGTCACAACCACCGTCACCGCCGCAGGCTGCGCAGTCTCCGTCTCCTGTGCAGGAGGAGGAACGGGCGGAGCAGACGTCGATAAGCATTGAGCGCGAGGGCCTCACCGTCCAACTTCCCGCAGGCTTCACCCTCGAAGCCGACGACGGCATGTGGCGCGCCACGGGCGACGACCCCAACTTCCGCCTGCAGATGGCCGTCGAGCACCTCTACCAGTTGCCCGCGCGCACCATGGCCGAACAACTGCTCGCCGACATTGAGGCCGACCCGGAAGTCGAACTCGTCGACACCGACGGTATCGCCGTGACCTACCTCGAGCGCGCCGGCGACGGCTCGCAATCACTGTGGAAGACCTGGCCCAACGGGACGGTGCAGCTGTTCGTGGGCTGCCACACACGCGCCGAACCCACCGTCGTGCAACGCGCCACCTGCCGCATGGCCATGGAAACCGCTGAATATAAGGGGGCTGACGTGGGGCCATAAAAAAGTTTTGCGACCGATGGAACCGAAAGGGCCAAACGTCAGTCAGATATACGGACAGCACAGACGTTGTCCGTCCCAACACACAACGAGGGGGAAAGAAACCATGGAGCAGTTCGCAACCGAAGCCGAGGTCATGCGCGCCGCTGCAGACCGCACCGACGACACCAACGCCGACGTCAACCGCGAAATCGACCGCGTCCAGCAAGTCGCCGAAGCCACCCGCGGCTACTGGGTGGGCAACGCACAGCGCAGCTTCGACGACCTGATGATCAGGTACGACGACGCCCAAAGGCGATTGTCTGAAGCTCTGAGCGCGATCGCCGTGAACATCCGCGACAACGCCAAGAACTACGAAACCACCGACGCCACCAACACCGACAGCCTCCGCCAGATCGCCGGCGGACTCGCACTGTAAAGGGGAAACCATGCAGATCAAGTACGACTTCGCGCAGATCGCCGGCGCCGCAGAGGACATGCGCGCCTCCGCCTCCCGCATCAACGGGGACCTGGCCGAACTCAAGCAGATGCTCCAGCCCATGGCCCAGACCTGGGAAGGCACCGCAGCCGCGGCCTACCAGGCACACCAGGCCAAGTGGGACCAGGCGGCAGAGGATCTCAACCAGATCCTCAACCAGATCGCCAACACCGTTGAAGACGGCAACACCACCATGCTCGCCGTCAACAACGCAGCCGCAAACAGCTGGGGCTAAACAACAAGACTTGCGTCGCGGGCCGTGACGGGGCCGTTTTCATCGGGGGACGGGCTCGGCTTCGGACCGGCCCGCGGCGCAACCACACGGGGGATACGGGGGACGTGCCGCCGCAGGTGATGGGGGAATCACCTGCGGCGGCGCTTTTTGTTTTCGGGGGCGCGTGCCGTAGGGTGTTATCCCTGTGTGTCCCGCCGGATGCGCTTTTCGGGTCTCCACCGGCCGCCGTAAAGCACAAAGGGGCAGACGAAGTTTTTGGCCGGCAGCCATCTAGACAGACTTTAAGGAGTCATGCATGTCTACTTACCACCCGAAGAGCGGTGACATCACCCGTAAGTGGTACGTCATCGACGCAACCGACGTGGTGCTGGGCAAGCTTGCTTCCACCGTCGCAGACATCCTGCGCGGTAAGCACAAGCCGCAGTACGCACCGAACGTCGACACCGGCGACCACGTCATCGTGATCAACGCCGACAAGATCCACATCTCCTCCAACAAGCGCGAGCGCGAGATGCGTTACCGCCACTCCGGCTACCCGGGTGGTCTGAAGTCCATGACCCTGGGCCGCGCGCTGGACGAGCGTCCGGATCGCGTGATCGAGGAAGCTGTCAAGGGCATGATGCCGCACAACAAGCTTTCCCGTCAGTCCATCAAGAAGCTGCACGTCTTCGTCGGTGCCGAGCACCCGTACGCTGGCCAGCAGCCGGAAACCTACGAGTTTAAGCAGGTGGCACAGTAATGACCGAGCCGAACAACTTCGAAAACACCGCCGCTGAGGACCTGGGCACCGACGTCGACGCCGCAACCGCCGCGACCGAGGAGTTCAACTACACTATCGGCGACGCCATCGCCCCCGAGGCTGAGGTAACCGAGGAGACCGTCGAGGTCGCTCCGCTGCACGAGGGTCCGATCCAGACCGTTGGCCGCCGTAAGCGCGCCATCGCCCGCGTGACCGTCGTCGAGGGCGAGGGCAAGATCACCGTCAACGGCCGCGAGTTCGAGGACTACTTCCCGAACAAGCTGCACCAGCAGGACATCCTCACCCCGCTGACCCTGCTCGAGCGCGAGGGCCAGTTCGACATCAAGGCCAACATCTCCGGTGGCGGCCCGACCGGCCAGTCCGGTGCTCTGCGTCTGGCTATCGCCCGTGCGCTGAACATCTACAACCCGGCTGAGCGCCCGACCCTGAAGAAGGCCGGCCTGCTCACCCGTGACGCCCGTGCCGTGGAGCGCAAGAAGGCAGGTCTGCACAAGGCCCGTCGCGCACCGCAGTACTCCAAGCGTTAATCGCTTTTCGCGCGCGCCGAATCGCCGTCGTCCTTGTTGGGCGGCGGCGTTTCGCGTTGTTAGGGCAGGGTTTGTCGCGCAGGGGTGGGTGCTGCGGGTGTCAGGGTCCTGTGCTTCGTGGTCCGAAGAGTTGGTCGAGTGCTCCGCGGTCGGTGTTTTTCAGGTGGTACCCGCGTGGTGAGATCCACCATGGTGCGCCTCGGATCATGGTGATGTGGCCCCGGCTCTTGCGCCAGGGGTCGTCGTCGTTGACCCGGTTGTGGTAGCGGCACAGCGGCACGAGGTTGTTCATGTTGGTGTAGCCGCCGTGTTTCCACGCATTCACGTGGTGGATCTCGGAGCCCAACGCCCCGTGCCTGCAGCCTGGGAAGGCGCACACGGGTGAGACCATGCAGGCGAGGTCGCGTTGTTTCTGGTTGGCGAAGCGCTCGGTGTCGTAGAGGTTCACCGCGCCTTCCTCCGGGTGGAAGGCGGCAACCTCCAAGGTGTCGCCGAATTCTTGCTGCATGTACTCCGCCCCGGTCATGGTGGTGCCGTCAGTCAAGGTGAGGATGACGTCGTCGCCCTCACCCGCCATGATGCGTGCGTGTTCGGTGATCGGCACCAGCACGATCGGGCGTGGTGCCGCGGCGATGACCCCGCCGGTTTTGCCTTCGACGATGCGCCAGAACGCTTCCTCCATCTGGGGTGCGGCCGGCTGTGTGGCGTCGATGCCTTGGCGCAGGCGGTGCTCGAGGTCTGCGGCTTTGCGGTCGGTGGTGTCGATGGTGATGCGCGCCCGCCCGTTTCTCGGTGCGGAGAACGCGACCTGCTTCTTCGTCGGAGCATTGTCCTCGCGGGGCACGAGTTCGCGTGCGGCGCGTTCGATCGCGCGGTACCCGCCGGTGACATCCAGCAAGGCGAGGCGCAGCCGCCACCGCTCGCCGGTGTCTTTCACGCCCCCGACGCGGCGTTCGATCAGTGCGAGCTCGTCCAGGGAGAACCCGCGGGCCTTCTGTACTGCCAAGGCCTGCTTGCGGGTGAATTTTGTGGGCCCGTAGTACACCTTCTGCATTGCGTCCCACGCGCGTGCCCGATCCGGCGCCATGCCGGCACCCAACGCAACAGGCAGGTCGAAGTGCCGCAGCGTCTCCACGGATGCTGCGGCCATCGCCTGAATGAATGCGTCGAACGGGTTCATGCCACGAACACTAAAACAATCGCAACCCCGCCCCGCCCGGCCCTGTGGAATTTGTGTCATCACCCCTGTGGATAACTACCAAACCCGCAGGTAAAATCGCGCGAAAGTTGGGGTGGCGGAGCGATCGTCGATAGGCAAGTGCATAATTGTGCGCATGACTCGATTGTTCGGAACTGACGGTGTCCGCGGCCTGGCTAACGAGGCCCTCACCGCATCGCTTGCCCTCAAGCTCGGCGCCGCGGCCGCGACCGTGCTGACCAAGGACCGCGGCTCTGAGAAGCGCCGCCCGATCGCGCTGATCGGCCGGGACCCGCGCGTCTCCGGCGAGATGCTGGCTGCCGCGATGGCGGCCGGTATGGCGTCGAAAGGCGTGGACGTGCTGCGCGTCGGCGTCATCCCCACCCCGGGCTTGGCGTTTCTCACCGACGACTACGGCGCCGACATCGGTGTGATGATCTCCGCGTCCCACAACCCGATGCCGGATAACGGCATCAAGTTCTTCGCCGCCGGCGGCAAGAAGCTGCCGGACAACATTGAGGACGAGATCGAGCGCGCCATGGCCGTGCTGGAGGAAACGGGCCCGACCGGCACCGCCATCGGGCGCGTGATCGAGGAGGCGCCGGACGCGCAGGAGCGCTACCTCGCCCACCTCAAGGAGGCCGTCACCGAGCCGCTGAGCGGCATCAAGGTCGTGGTGGACTGCGCCAACGGCGCCGCCTCCGAGGTCGCCCCGAAGGCCTATGCCGCCGCCGGCGCCGAGGTCACCGCCATCCACAACACGCCGAACGCCTACAACATCAACGACGGCTCCGGCTCCACCCACATGGACCAGATCCAGGCGGCCGTGGTCGAACACGGTGCGGACCTGGGCCTGGCGCACGACGGCGACGCCGATCGCTGCCTGGCCGTGGACGCGCAGGGCAACGTCGTCGACGGCGATCAAATCATGGCGATCCTCGCCACCGGCATGAAGGAATCCAACAGCCTCAAGGACAACACGCTGGTCGCCACGGTGATGAGCAACCTGGGCCTGAAGCTGGCCATGCAGCGCGAGGGCATCGAGGTGCGCGAGACGAAGGTGGGCGACCGCTACGTGCTCGAGGAGCTCGGACGCGGCGATTTCTCGCTGGGCGGCGAGCAGTCCGGCCACATCGTGGTCCCGGCGCATGCCACGACTGGTGACGGCGTCCTGTCCGGCCTCATGCTCATGCAGCGCATGGCGGAGACCGGCAAGACGCTCGCCGAGCTGGCGGAGGTGATGACGGTACTGCCGCAGACGCTGATCAACGTGCCGGTGTCCAACAAGGCGCTGATCTTGGAGGACCAGTCCGTCAAGGATGCCATCGCTGAAGCGGAGGCTGAGCTGGGCGAAGCCGGCCGCGTGCTGCTGCGCCCGTCGGGCACCGAGGAGCTGTTCCGCGTCATGGTCGAGGCCGCTGAGGAGGAGCAGGCGCGCAAGGTTGCCGGTCGCCTCGCGGCGGTCGTTGCCGCGGTGTAGGTTTATCCGCGGTAAAAGTTTTTTGCCCCGGCAGGGAACCGCCGGGGCGTTGGGGGAGTCTAACTAAAGGTAAGACAGTTCAACTGCGAGCCTTTCGGGGGTGGGCATATGACACATGTTGGGGCGCTCGACATCGATATCGATGCGGTGCGCACGAAGTACACAGAGGCTATCGACGCGTACCGCGACGCCGCGCACGAGCTCGACGCCGGGCGGCCGGCGGTTGCCGCGTCGTCGTTCGGCGCGGGGTTCGCGCGGGAGGGACAGCGCATCGTGGATGCGCTGGATGCGTTGCATTCCACGTCGCAACGTTTCCTTGCGGCGCGCGGGGAGAATTGGGGGCAGGTGCTTTCGCTTAGCGACGCCACCGTCGCCGCCGACCAGCTCTCTTCCGAGTATTTGGCATCGATCGCGGGCGGGGTGGATAACGCATGATGGCGGCGGTGAAAGACGACGTCCAGTCGCTGGTGCGCGCGGTCGATGTCGCGCCGGAGGTGGGGCCGGCGCAGCGCGCCGCGGTCCACGGCTTGGCCGGCGAATTGTTGGAGCAGGTCGCGCAGACCGACGGGCTCGACTTGAGCGCGTTTCTCGCCGCGGGCCTGAAGTTGTCCGCGGGCGGGCAGCGGCCGGACACGCCGGCGCGGACGTGCTCGTGCGACGAGAGTGCCTGGTTCGACGAGGTGGGCATCCGCGAGCGCGAGCGTTGCGACGAAGCACGCGAAACCGAGCATTTCGACCGCGCGAAAGCCGCAGGCGAGTCGATCGGGCAGTGCGGGGAGGCGATCAAGACGATCGTGGACACCGCGGAATCGGCGGTGCGCGCCCTGCTGGAGCCGGCGCGGCGCATGCTGGACATCGTGCTGAACTGCGGGATTGTGCAGCTGATCCAGCCGGCGGTGGAGATGGTCATCGAGGCGCTGCGCAGCGCGCGCGAGACCGCCAGCGACCGCAACGGCGTGATCAAGGAGTGCCTGGGGGAGGTTGCCACGCGCGTCGACACCGCGGCCGTCGAGCAGCCGGCCCCGCCGGTGCAATTCGGGGAGAAGGAGCATACGCCTTGCGACGTCACGACGCGCCCCGCCGCCGCCACCAGCGCTTCCGACGTATCTGCCGATTCAGGCGCCCGCTTGGGGCTGGATCTGAAGTTGGATCTGACGTTGGACGCGAAACTGGAGGCGACGCTCGGCATCGAGGAGACGGCGCTGGAGGACTGCCCGACGGAGCCTGCGGCTCAACCCGAGTGCGAACCGGAACCGGAACCAGAACCAGAACCGGAGTGCGAACCGGAACCCGAGCCGGAGCCGGAATGTGAACCGGAACCGGAGCCGCCGCCACCGCCGCCTCCCGCACCGGCACCCGCGGATGACGGGGTGATCGCCCCGCCGCCGGAGCTGTCGCAGGTGGAGGAGCCGGCGCCGCCGCCGAAGAAGCTGGAGAATCTGGAAACGCAGCCGGCGCAGGCGGGAAATGCAGGCGGCAATGACACCGAAGCCGGTGGGGTGGAAGCTGATCCGTGGGCAATGAAGAAGGCAGGGGAGTGGTAGCGATGGATTTCGAACTTTTTGTGGCGCAGTACCAAAAGCGCACCGCGAAGCGCATGGCGGATTTTGAGGCATTGATGAAGGAAACGCAGCAGAAGATGGAGATGACCGCCAAGCATCACGCGCGGGCCCGGGAGACGATGCCGCGGCAGCCGGTGACGGTGCCGCGGGGGGATTACAGCATGCCGCGGCCCCGTCGTAACGCTTCGCAAAAGCAGCAGATCCAGGCGGTGCTGCGCGCGATAGGCCCGAACGGCGAAAACCCCGTCGTGTAAGCACGACGGGGAAGGGGGTTAGAACAGGGAGAAGCTGGCGTTGTCGCGCGCCAGGCCGGCGGCCTTGGACAGCTTCTCGCCGGTCAGGGACTCCACGCCGGAGCCTTCTGCGTCCGGTTCGGAGTAGGAGCCGTAGGCCTTGTCCTCGTCGAGCTGGTGCAGCAGGTAGCCCACGAGCAGGCCGCGGACGGTTTCCTGCAGGCCGCGATCGGACTTGCCCACACCGAGGATGCGCTTGACCATGTTGTCCTCGGAGAAGGACTGCTGGTCGCCCTTCTTCGGCGCGCGGTAGACCACTTCGCCGGCCCAGTTGTAGGCCAGCTTGGCGGGGTTGCCTGGGTCGAACAGCGAGTCGCCGTCTTCGCCGGGGCCGACGACCATGCCGGGGACGAACAGGTTGCGCGCCGCCTCGACTGCGGACGGCGCCACGTTTGCCGGGTACACCGCCGCCACGGCCTTCGCCTTCGGGTTGTCCACCGCGGCGAGCACGGCCGCGCCGCCGCCCATGCCGTGGCCGACGATGCCGAGCTTGCCGGGCGAGATGGAGATGTTGCCGTTGCCCAGGCGCACGCCGCCGAGGATCTGCATGGCGGTCTCCAGGTCGGCGGCGAGGCCGACGTGGTCGGGCTTGAAGCCGGTTTCGGTGTCCGGCGCGGCCACGGCGATGCCCCAGCTGGCCAGGTGGCGCAGGGTGTCCTCGTAGGCGGCGACATCCTTGAGCCAGTCGTGGCCGAACGCCACGCCGGGCAGGTTCTTGCCTTCGGCGGGGGTGTAGACCTTGCCGGGCAGGCCGGTGTAGCCCAGGTCGCCTTCCAGGACGCGGTGCGGGCCGCGCTTGGACAGGTCGGAGAGTTTCTTCAGCTTCGCAGACACGCGGGCAATCCTACTGCATACCTGTCTCCGCTAGGGTAAGTCCGACAAACCCCACAGACAGGAGGTCGGATGCTCGGTGCGTTGCAGCTGGCGTTCATTGATTCGGTGAATCTGCTCCTCATCGGCGTCATCGTCGCGGTCGGCATTGCTGCACGGAGCAACTACGCCAAGACCACCGCGCTGCTGATCGCGGGCGATTGGTGCGGCGTGGCTGGCTTGGCGCTGATCATGCTGGTGATTTTCGACGGCCTGGGCCCAGTGGTGCAGCGCTTCGTCGAAGGCCCGGTGTTCGGCATTTTGCTCATCGCCACCGGCGTCCTCACCGCCGTCCTCGCGGTGCGCGGCGGCGACAACCAGGCGCTGGTGCAAAAGATCATGCGCCCGCTGCACACCCCCGGCCCGGCCACCGTGGGAACCGGCGTGGTGCTCGGCCTGATCCAGTCGGCGACCTCGTTACCGTTTTACGGCGGGCTGGCACTGCTGTCGGCCGCCGGCGTCGACGCGCAGGTGCGCTACGCCGCGATCCCGCTGTACGCCACGGTGGCGCTGTCGCTGCCCACGTTGGCGGCCTTGGCCGTCGGCTGGGTGCGCGCGAAGCCGGACAGCGCCGCCGCGCGCGGCTTCGACTGGGCGCGCGCCCACCCCGACCAGGTCACGGCGGCGGCGACGTGGTCGGTGGCGGTGCTGCTCATCGTTTTGGGCGTGACCCACGTGGTGTAATAGGCCCGTGCTGACAACAACGATCGATCTGGACGCTATCGCGCACAACACCCGCCGCCTGCGCGAGCAAACGACCGCGGAGCTGATGTGCGTGGTCAAGGCGGACGCCTACAACCACGGCGTTAAGCGCTGCGTGCCGGTGATGGAGGCGAACGGCGCGGACGCGTTCGGCGTGGCCACGTTCGCGGAGGCGCGCCGGGTGCGCGAGCTGACCACTAAGCCGGTGCTGGCGTGGCTGTGGGATCCGCATGAGGAGCTCCCGGATGGCGTCGATGTCGCGGCCCCGTCGATGACGCATTTGCATTCGCTTATCGACGCACCAACGGCGCCCACCGTCTACCTCAAAGTGGACACGGGCATGCACCGCTCCGGCATCGACGAGGTCCGCTGGCAGGAGGCCTTCGAGGTCGCCCTGGACGCGCAGCGCGAAGGCAAGCTCGAGGTGGCGGGGCTGATGACGCACTTCAGCTGCGCCGACGACCCGTCCGACCCGTACACGGACCAGCAAGCGGCCGGGTTTCGCCGCGCGATCGCCCAGGCCCGCCAGGTGGGCCTTGAGGTGCCGCGCAACCACGCGGCGAACTCGCCGGCGACGTGGACCCGCCCGGACCTGCACTTCGACATGGTCCGGCCGGGTTTGAGCCTGTACGGCCTGGAGCCGGTCGACGGCCTCGACCACGGACTGAAACCGGCGATGACCTGGTCGGCGCCGGTGGTGACGGTGAAGCCGATGCGCGCCGGCGAGGCCACCAGCTACGCCCGGACCTGGGAAGCGCCGGCGGACGGGTTCACGGCCGTGATCCCCGCGGGCTACGCGGACGGGGTGCAGCGCTCCTGGCAAGGCGCCGTGGAGGTCGACATCGCGGGCCGGAGCTACCAGCAGGTGGGCCGGGTGTCCATGGACCAGATTGTGGTCTGGCTCGGCGACAACGACGCAGGTGTCGCCGCGGGCGACGAGGCCGTCATCTTCGGCGACGCCACCGCGCTAGCCAAGCGCGCCGGCACCATCAACTACGAGGTGGTCTGCGCCCCGCGCGGTCGCACCACCCGCCGCTACATCGGGGAGGGCAAGTAAATGAAGTCCACGTTTCCGGCGCAGGGCGAGCGGCTGTGCGACGATGCCCAAGATACGCAAACGCTCGGCGAAGAGCTGGGGCAGACGCTCGAGGCGGGCGACCTCGTGGTGCTCGACGGCCCGCTCGGCGCGGGCAAGACCACCTTCACACAGGGCATCGCGAGGGGCATGGGGGTCAAGGGCCGGGTGACGAGCCCGACGTTCGTGATTGCGCGGGAGCACTCGTCGATAGGCAATGGCCCCTCGCTCGTGCACGTGGACGCTTACCGGCTCGGCGACGACCCGCTGGGCGAGCTCGACGCCCTCGACCTGGACAGCGCCCTCGAAGATGCCGTGGTGGTGGCCGAGTGGGGCGGCGGCCTGGTGGAGCAACTCGCGCAGCGCCACGTGCACGTCACGCTGGATCGGCGCACACACGCCGACACAGAAGCCCGCATTATCTCCTGGCGCGTCGAAGACGGGATGTAGGCTTACACGCATGCTCAACCTCACTAGCCAGTCCCGCCGCTGGATCGTGCTCGCAGCTGTGCTGTGGCTCGTGATTTTGGCGGGGATCATCTTCATCCCGCAGTCCCGTTCCACCGAGGTCGCCCAGGTGACGCCCACGAACTCGCTGACGCGCTCGCTGCAGCAGACCCGCCCGGGCGGCGACGCCGTGTCCGCTCAGCTAGTGGATCCGGCGCGCATCTACGACCCGGAGCGCTACCTCGGCTACACCACGCTGTGCCCGGGCGAGCCGCAGGAGCTGGTGGACGCCAAGCTTGAGGCCTTCGGCATCAGCGCCGACGACCTGGACCTCGGCGGCGACCTCGGCTACGTCCTGCTCATCCCGGGCGGCGAGGGCGAGGCTCCCATGGTGGACCCGGTGGAGCTGAACAAGGTGGACATCTGCACCGTGCCGCAGTCCGAGTCCTTCCCGCTCAACACCGCGATGCCGTTCCACATGAACCAGGGCCGCTGGACCCTCGGGTTGGGCCAGTAATGCTCGTTCTCGCCCTGGACACCGCCACGACTGACCTGGTCGCAGGCATCGTGGACGGGGACCGTGTGCTCGCGGAGACGGCCGTTGCCACCCGCGCGCACAACGAGACGCTCATGCCGGAGATCACCCGGTTGTTGGGGGAGGCGGGCGTCGAGTTCGCGGACCTGGGCGCGGTCGTGGTCGGCTGCGGCCCAGGGCCGTTTACCGGCCTGCGCGTCGGCATGTCCACTGCGTCGGCGCTGGGGCAGGCGCTTGCCATTCCGGTGCACGGGGTGTGCACGCATGACGCGGTCGCCGCGTCGCTTGGCGGTGAGGCGCTGGTGGTCACCGACGCGCGCCGCCGCGAGGTGTACTGGGCGCGCTACTCCGGCGGCAAGCGCGTCGCCGGCCCGGACGTGTGCAAGCCGGCGGACCTGACCTCGCCCGCGGTGGATGTGGTCAGCGTGCCGTCGTCGCTCGCGGAGCTTTTGCCTGTCGACGCCCAAAGGGTGACCTACCAACCCCCAACACCTGCCGGCCTCGTCGCAGTCGCCGACCTGGACGCGCCGCCGGAGCCGCTGGTGCCGCTGTATCTGCGCCGGCCAGATGCGGTGCCGCCGAAGCAGGCACCGAAGTCGCCGGCGCTGCCATGAGCCTGAGTTTCCGCGAGCTGACCGTCGCGGACGCCCCGGCGGCCGCCGCCATCGAGGCGGTGCTCTTCGCCGGCGACAGCCCGTGGTCCGAGGCGGCGTACCGCTCCGAGATCGCCGCGCGCCACACCTTCTACCTGGGCGCCTTCGACGGCGATGAGCTGGTCGGCTTTGCGGGCCTGGCCATGCTCGGGCCGAAGGACGACCCGGAGTTTGAGATCCACACCATCGGCGTCGACCCCTCCCGGCAGGGCGAGGGCCTGGGCCGGGCGCTGATGGACCAGCTCATGCACACCGTGGACCTGCTAGACGGGCCGTGCTTTTTGGAAGTGCGGGTGGACAACACGCCCGCGATCCGGCTGTACGAAAGCTTCGGGTTTTTCACCGCGGGCGTGCGCAAGAACTACTATCAGGCCTCCGGCATGGACGCGTACACCATGACGCGGCCGAAGAAGAGCGAAAGGCGAGACCAGTGATTGTGTTGGGCATCGAGTCCTCGTGCGACGAAACCGGCGTGGGCATTGTCGAGCTGCGCGAAGACGGCACGATGGACATCCTCGCCGACGTGGTCGCCTCCTCGATGGAGCAGCACGCCCGTTTCGGCGGGGTCGTGCCGGAGATCGCCTCGCGCGCGCACCTAGAGGCCATGCCGCAGGTGATGGAGAAGGCGCTGGCGGACGCGGGCATCGACAAGCCCGACGCGGTCGCCGCCACTGTGGGCCCGGGCCTGGCCGGCGCGCTGCTGGTCGGCGCGTCCGCGGCCAAGGCGTACGCGGCGGCGTGGGGCGTGCCGTTTTACGGCGTGAACCACCTAGGCGGGCACGTCGCGGTGGCCAACCTGGACGGCGAGCCGCTGCCGCACGCGGTTGCGCTGCTGGTCTCCGGCGGGCACACGCAGCTGCTCGAGGTCGAGGCTGTGGGCAAGCCGATGAGGGAGCTGGGCACCACGCTCGACGACGCCGCCGGCGAGGCCTACGACAAAGTCGCCCGCCTGCTGGGCTTGGGCTACCCCGGCGGCCCGGTGGTGGACAAGCTCGCCGCCGAAGGCGACCCGGAGGCAGTGAAGTTCCCGCGGGCGCTCTCGCGCGCCGAGGACCTGCGCGGCGAGCACCGCTACAACTTCTCCTTCTCGGGCCTGAAAACCGCGGTGGCCCGCCACGTCGAGGCCGCCGAGCGCGACGGCCGCGTGATCTCGCTGGAGGACGTCTGCGCGTCCTTCCAGGAGGCAGTCTGCGACGTACTCACCGCGAAAGCCGTCATGGCCTGCCAGGACACCGGCGCGAACACGCTGCTGCTCGGCGGCGGCGTGGCCGCGAACCGCAGGCTTCGCGAACTTGCGCAGCAGCGCTGCGACGCGGCCGGTATTGAGCTGCGCGTGCCGCGGTTCAACCTGTGCACGGACAACGGGGTGATGATCGCGGCGTTGGCCGCGCAGCTCATCCACGAAGGCGCTGCGCCGTCTGGGCTGGGCGTGGGCACGGACACGTCGCTGGAGGTCGAGGTCCCGCTCGTGTCGTCGTAAAGCGGAAAGTGCTGGCTGCGGATACGCTTGGGGCCTGCACGTCTTGTTCGACGAAAGGAATACCCGTGTCCGCTGAAACTACCGAGCAGTTCGACCAGGGCCAGGCCGACCGTGAGCGCTTCGGGTTCCTGGTCAACCCGGACCTGACCTACCGCCGCATCGTCTTCGACGAGGACACCGCGCGCGAGACCCTCGGCGGCATCACCGGCGAGGCCGTCGATGTTGCCTTCGACCAGGAAGGCAACCGCTTCCACGCGATCTTCCGCCCGGACGCGGCCCAGCTGGGCCAGGAGCCGAACCCGGTGGCGTCGCTGGCGCGCAACACCGCGGAGACGGACAACCCGGAGTTCCTCACCGACCCCACCCGCGCAATCTCCGGCCCGGTGATTTTCACGGCGCGCGACGGGGAGAGCGTGGACGAGCGCACCATCGGCAAGGTGCTGCAGGCCATCCGCGCGGTGGAGAATTACCGCGCCGACAACGCCGAAGAGTACGAGCTTTGGCGAAACGCGGTGCTCAACACCTAAATCGCGCTAACACACAGCCTGTGGTTGTTGGCTGGCACTCTCGGGGGTAGAGTGCCAAAGCAGGTTGTGTGAAGCACAGTTGTTCACCCGCGACGACGGCTGCGCCTCTTCAGACCTGAACTGTTGAATCATTCACCAATGAAAGGTTGCTGATCATGGCAAACGTCAACATCAAGCCGCTGGAGGACAAGGTCCTCGTCCAGATCGCCGAGGCTGAGACCACCACCGCGTCCGGCCTGGTTATCCCGGATTCCGCCGCGGAGAAGCCGCAGGAAGCCGTCGTCATCGCTGTCGGCCCGGGCCGCCTGGACGACAACGGCAACCGCATCGCCGTGGACGTCAAGGAGGGCGACACCGTCGTCTTCTCCAAGTACGGCGGCACCGAGCTGAAGTACGGCGGCGAGGAGTACCTGCTGCTGTCCGCCCGTGACCTGCTGGCCGTCGTCGAGAAGTAAGCGCCATGGCAAAACTCATCGCATTTGATCAGGAGGCCCGCGAGGGCATCCAGCGCGGCGTGGACACGCTCGCCGACGCGGTGAAGGTCACCCTCGGCCCCCGCGGCCGCAACGTCGTGCTGTCCAAGTCCTGGGGCGGGCCGACCGTCACCAACGACGGCGTGACCATCGCCCGCGACATCGACCTCGAGGACCCGTTTGAAAACCTCGGTGCGCAGCTGGTGAAGTCCGTCGCAGTCAAGACGAACGACATTGCCGGCGACGGCACCACCACCGCAACGCTTCTGGCTCAGGCGCTCGTTGCCGAGGGCCTGCGCAACGTCGCGGCCGGCGCGAACCCGATCGAGCTGAACAAGGGCATCAAGGCCGCCGCAGACAAGGTCGTCGAGGAGCTCAAGGCCCGCGCGACCGACGTGCAGTCCTCCGCCGAGATCGCAAACGTGGCCACCGTGTCCTCGCGCGACCCAGAGGTCGGCGAGATGGTCGCCGGCGCCATGGACAAGGTGGGCAAGGACGGTGTTCTCACCGTCGAGGAGTCCCAGTCCATCGACTCGTACGTGGATCTGACCGAGGGCATCTCCTTTGACAAGGGCTTCCTCTCGCCGTACTTCATGACGGATCCGGACGCCGGCCAGGCCGTGCTGGAAAACGCCCGCGTGCTGCTGGTGCGCGGCAAGATTTCCTCCCTGCCGGACTTCCTGCCGCTCTTGGAGCAGGCCGCCTCCGAGTCTGTGCCGCTGTTCGTGGTGGCAGAGGACATCGAGGGCGAGGCGCTGCAGGCGCTGGTGGTCAACTCCATCCGCAAGATCCTCAAGGTTGTCGCAGTGAAGTCGCCGTACTTCGGCGAGCGCCGCAAGGCGTTTATGGACGACCTCGCGGTGGTCACCGACGCGACTGTGATCGACCCGGAGGTCGGCGTCAACCTCAAGGACGCCACCCTGGAGCACTTGGGTTCCGCCCGCCGCGTGACGGTGACCAAGGACGACACCGTCATCGTCGACGGCGCCGGCACCGCTGAGGCAGTGGAGGACCGCCGCAACCAGATCCGCCGCGAGATCGAGTCCACCGACTCGACCTGGGACAAGGAGAAGGCGGAAGAGCGCCTGGCCAAGCTGTCCGGCGGTGTGGCCGTGCTGCGCGTCGGCGCCGCCACCGAGACCGAGCAGAACGAGCGTAAGCTGCGCGTCGAGGACGCCATCAACGCCGCCCGCGCGGCGGCGGACGAGGGCATCATCGCCGGCGGTGGCTCTGCGCTGGTGCAGATTGCCAAGCAGCTCGAGACCTTCGCCGAGGGCTTCGAGGCCGAGCAGAAGACCGGCGTGCTGGCCGTGGCCCGCGCCCTATCTAAGCCGGCGTTTTGGATCGCCGACAACGCGGGCCTCGACGGCGCCGTTGTGGTGTCCAAGGTCGCCGAGATGCAAAACGGCGAGGGCTTCAACGCCGCCACGCTCGAGTACGGCAACCTCATCGAGCAGGGCATCATCGACCCGGTGAAGGTCACCCACAGCGCGGTGGTCAACGCCGCGTCGGTGGCGCGCATGGTGCTCACCACGGAAGCGTCTGTGGTGACTAAGCCCGCTGAGGAAGACGAGCACGAGGGCCACGCGCACTAGTCGCGCATCAGCCGAAGGTTCGTCGATAAGCAAAAACGCCCCGAAATCGGGGCGTTTTTCGTATTCCGGGCTACTTGGCGGAAGCCGCGGCGACCTTCATGCCGCCGGCGGTGCCGCGCAGGATGGCGGAGCGCTCGGATTCGCTCATGCCGCCCCAGATGCCGTACGGCTCAGCCACACGCAGCGCGTGCTCGCGGCACTGGGAGAGCACCGGGCACTCGAAGCAGATGGCCTTCGCGCGGTTTTCGCGCTGCGTGCGCGCCCGGCCGCGCTCCCCGTCGGGGTGGTAGAAGATTTCGGAGGCCTCCCCCCGGCACTTGCTGTGTAGCTGCCAATCCCAGAAGTCTGCGTTGGGTCCGGGAAGCTGATGCGGCAAAGACATAATCGGGAGTGCTCCTTTGTGGAAGTACCTCAAACGTGTAACCGGCAACGAGTGTGGACTGCTCTGGTTAACGTTTGGTTTCGTCCCGGTTACAGACTGCTGTCGCGCAGTCGAACCGCGCGAAAATACCCCTGTCTTACTGCGTTAACGCACCTGGTTACGGGCAGGTGAATTCCTGGCAAAAGCTCGGTAGCGCAAACAAAATGGCAAGTGCGTCTATTATGTACGGGTTACGCGAGTCCGGAGCAGGCTGACAGATAAAGGGAGGAGATGCGCGTGGCTGCAAGCGATGAAGACGCAGAACTCGCTGGCTTGGTCCCCGCCGCTGCGCAGGGCGACCGGCGGGCGCTGCAGCGCATCATCTCCATCATCCACCCGCGCGTGCTGCGCTACGCCAGGGCGCGCATCGGGGGAGGGCGGATGCCTACCCCCGAAGATGTGGCCCAGGAGATCTGCCTCGCGGTGGCGACGAGCATTGACCGCTACAACGACACCGGGCGGCCGTTCATGGCGTTCGTGTACGGAATCGCGTTTAACAAGGTCGCAGACGCGCACCGTGCGATGGCGCGCGACAAGCTGAGCCCGGTGGAGGAGGTGCCCGACACCGAAATGGCGACAATCACACCGGAGGACGCCGCGATGGTGTCGTCGGGGAGTAACGCTGTGCGGGCTTTGCTCGATTCATTAAACGAGAAGGCCCGCGACATCGTAATTCTGCGAGTGTTTGTGGGTCTGTCCGCGGAGGAGACGGCTGAAGTCATGGGCAGCACACCGGGTGCAGTGCGTGTTGCCCAGCACCGTGCGCTGTCCAAACTGCGGAAGCAACTGGACGGAGGGCAAGCGGAGTTATGACACGGCAGGACGATCACTTTGATGAGCTCGCGCACAGCGACGCGTTCATTGAGGCGCTCATGCTTGGCGACGATCCTTCGGCAGGCAACGACCCCCTCGCCGCCGCCCTGCTGGAGCTGAAGGGCGATGTCGACCGGCCGATGCCGCCGGCGCCACAGCTGTACGTGGAGGATTCCCAGTCCGCTGGCAACGTCGCCTCGCTGGACGAGAAGCGCGCCGAGAAGGCGAAGCGCCGCGTCAGCCCGTGGCTGTCCGGCTTGATCGGCGCCGCCGCGGCGACCGTGGTGTGCGTCGGCACCGGCGCCGCCCTGTTCGAGGACGGCGTGCAAGGGGAAGACACCACGATGGTGGAGCTGGCCACCACCCTCGACGAGCTTGAGGTGGCCAACGAAAGCGGCGATGCCGCTGCCGCCCGCGACCTGCTGGAGCAGGCGCGCGGCCTGGTGGCCACGATGAAGGAGCGCGAGCGGCGCGCGGCCAAGGGCGGCGCGGCCGCGACGGTGACAGAGACGGTCACGGAGGCGACCACGGTGCCGGCGGAGGACACCTCCACCGAGCAGCCGACTCCGGAGCAGGCCCCGGCTGTCCCGGCGCCGCCGGCGCAGCAGCAGCCGCCGCAGTCCTCGCAGGATCCGGCGCAGCGCGGGCCGGGTGCAGGCAATGGCTCAGGCTCCGGTGCGGGCGCCCGCCAGCCCTCGCAGTCCACCCAGCCGACGCCGTCGAGCACGCAGCCGAGCGCGACTTCCGGCATCACGGCGCCGACGCAGGGCACGACCGGTGGGTCCTTGGCGGAGGGCACCGCCTCGGAACAGGAGCACCCGTCGCTGCGGGTCAACGACCCGGCGACGATGGTGAATCCGCCCGCTGAGTTCGGCGCGGGCAACAGTGTCTCCGGCGGCGCAGAGGGCGGCCCGATCGTCCACCCGCCGGTGGGCAGCAGCTCCTAGCGCCCCTCTAAGCCGTCCAGGTAGCCCATGGCGTAATCCCAGGGCACGTAGGCCTCGATGTTGGGGTTCGCGCTCGGCTCATGCACCGGGGGCAGCTGGTTGTTCAGCGAGGCGATCATGTTTTGCTCCATGATCTCCCAGTCGTAGTAGTGGACTTGGTCGCAGTCCTCGCAGAGGAACGACACCCCGAGGATTCCGCGGGGTTTCAGCATGCGCTTCGCGTCGCGCACATGCGAGAGATCCTGGATGACTGCGACGCGTTCGGCGGGCGACAGCGGCTCGGCGTGCTCTTCGTCCTCGATGAAGGATGCCGGGTCGTTGGGGTCGTCCGCGAACGGGTCCAGTGGCATCATGTCGTCGTAGTTCACCCGTCTAACCCTATACGGTGTGGCAAACCGGCTCGATCCCCCGCTCGCAGGAGCGCTGAACTGGGTGGCACGGTCGGGGTTTGCGGGGCGTTATATCATGGCGAAAAACATCTGCGCGGGAGAGGAGACTAAGCGATGGCTAATGAGCGTGTGTGGACTGGTGGGGACGATCCGGACAAGGTGGCGCTTCGCGGCCTGACCTTCGACGATGTGCTGCTGCTGCCGGCGGAGTCCCACATTGTTCCGTCCGAGGTGAGCACCGCCTCCCAGTTCACCAAGAACATCCGGTTGGGCATGCCGATCGCCTCCGCCGCGATGGACACGGTCACCGAGTCCCGCATGGCGATCGCGATGGCGCGCCAGGGCGGCATCGGCGTGATTCACCGCAACTTGAGCGCCCAGGACCAGGCGGAGCACGTCGACATTGTGAAGCGCTCCGAGTCCGGAATGGTGTCCAACCCGGTCACCGCAACCCCGGACATGACGCTTGAGGACGTGGACGCGCTCTGCGCCCGCTTCCGCATCTCCGGCCTGCCGGTGGTTGACGACGGCGGCCGCCTGGTCGGCATCATCACCAACCGCGACATGCGCTTCGAGGCTGACTTCAAGCGCAAGGTCGCCGAGGTCATGACCCCGATGCCGCTCGTGGTCGCACCGGAGGGCGTCGATAAGCAAGAAGCGCTCGCGCTGCTGTCCGCGAACAAGGTGGAGAAGCTGCCGATCGTGGCTGCCGACGGCACCCTGGCCGGCCTGATCACCGTGAAGGACTTTGTGAAAAGCGAGCAGTACCCGAACGCGTCCAAGGACGCGGACGGCCGCCTGCTCGTCGCCGCTGGCGTGGGCACCGGCGAGGACGCCTTCGACCGCGCCGGCCTGCTGGTGGAAGCCGGCGTGGACGCGCTCGTGGTGGACTCCGCGCACGCGCACAACAACCGCGTGCTGGAGATGGTCTCGCGCGTGAAGAAGGAATTCGGCGACCGCGTCGACGTCGTCGGCGGCAACCTGGCCACCCGCAGCGCGGCGAAGGCCATGATCGACGCGGGCGCAGACGCGATCAAGGTGGGCATCGGCCCGGGCTCCATTTGCACCACCCGCGTGGTGGCCGGTGTGGGCGCGCCGCAGATCACCTCGATCCTCGAGGCATCCGTCCCGGCGAAGGCCGCAGGCGTGCCGATCATCGCTGACGGCGGCATGCAGTTCTCCGGCGACGTGGCCAAGGCGCTGGCCGCAGGTGCGTCGACAGTCATGCTCGGCTCCATGCTCGCCGGCACCGCAGAGGCCCCGGGCGAAATCGTGGTCGTGGGCGGCAAGCAGTACAAGCGCTACCGCGGCATGGGCTCCATGGGCGCGATGCAGGGCCGCGGCCTGACCGGCGAGAAGCGCTCCT
Source organism: Corynebacterium sp. ACRQP (assembly GCF_022345915.1). NCBI lineage: Bacteria > Bacillati > Actinomycetota > Actinomycetes > Mycobacteriales > Corynebacteriaceae > Corynebacterium > Corynebacterium sp. ACRQP. The sequence goes on from NZ_JAKRMZ010000016.1 coordinate 19,491, forward strand.
TCTCCAAGGACCGCTACTTCCAGGCGGACGTGACCAGCGAGGACAAGCTAGTGCCGGAGGGCATTGAGGGCCGCGTGCCGTTCCGCGGCGAGCTGGACTCCATCACCCACCAGATCGTCGGCGGCCTGCGCGCCGCCATGGGCTACACGGGCGCGGCCTCCATTGAGGAGCTGCAGACGAAGCAGTTCGTCCAGATCACCGCCGCCGGCCTGCGCGAGTCTCACCCGCACGACATCACGCAGACCGTCGAGGCGCCGAACTACCGCCAGTAGGGGAGAGACATGCGCGACTACGTGGAAATCGGCCTCGGCCGCGAGGCCCGCAGGGCGTACGACCTGGGCGACCTTTCGATCGTACCGAAGCGCCGCACCCGTTCTTCCAAGGACGTGGACACGAGCTGGCACATCGACGCTTACGCGTTCGACATTCCGCTCGTCTCCCACCCGACCGACGCGTTGGCCAGCCCCGAGTTTGTCATCGAGATGGGCAAGCAGGGTGGCCTCGGCGTGATCGACGCCGAGGGGCTGTGGGGCCGCCACGCCGACTTTGAGGCCGCGGTGAAGAAGGTCGTGGACTCGTGCGAGGACGCCTGGGGCATCGACTCGGAGGAGAAGTACCAGGAGTACCTCGACTCCGGCGAGCGCTCCGTGCGCACGCTGCAGGAACTGCACGCCGCCGAGCTCGACCGCGACCTGCTCACCGAGCGCATCGCCCAGGTGCGCGACTCCGGCGTGACTGTTGCAGTGCGCGTGAGCCCGCAGAACGCGTGCGAGCTCGCGCCGGTGGTCATCGCCGCGGGTGCGGAGATCCTGTTCATCCAGGGGTCCATCGTCTCTGCCGAGCACGTGCAGCAGGGCGGCGAGCCGCTGAACCTGAAGGAGTTCGTCGGCTCGCTCGACGTGCCGGTGATCGCGGGCGGGGTGTTCGACTACTCCACGGCAACCCACCTGATGCGCTCCGGTGTGGCCGGTGTGATTGTGGGCTCGGGCCACGCCGACACGGTGGTCAATGTCCCCATGGCTACGGCGATCGCTGACGTGGCGGCGGCACGCCGCGACTACCTGGACGAGACCGGCGGGCGCTATGTGCACGTGCTGGCGGACACCGCCCTGTGGGAACCTGGTGCCGTCGCCCTTGCTATTGCGTGTGGCGCTGATGCGGTCATGCTCGGCCGCAACTTGGCGCAGGCGTCCGAAGCTGCGGCTGGCGGCGTGTACTGGGAGGCGCAGGCGGCGCACCCGCGATTCCCGCGCGGCGACGTGAGCAAGGACGCCACCGCGGGCAGGGGCGTGCCGTTGGAGACGGTGCTCTTCGGCCCGTCCAGCGACCAGTGGGGCGGCCTGAACATCGTCGGAGGTCTGAAGAGAATCATGGCAAAGTGTGGTTATACTGATGTGAAAGCTTTTCAGAAAGCCGATCTGGCAATCCGTAGTTGAGAAATTGGATGAGTACGCCCCATGTCTAGCCGTGTAACCATTCTTCGCGACGCACCAGAGGGTGCCTCCCACGAAGTCGATGTCAACGACATCTTCTTCTCGGTCACCGACGCGAAGGGTGTGATGACCCATGTCAACGACGTGTTCATCAAGTACGCCCAGTACGACGCGGACGAGATGATCGGCAAGCCCCACAACCTCATCCGCAACGATGAGATGCCGGGCGGCGCCTTCAAGCTCATGTGGGACACCATCGAGGACGGTCGCCCCTTCGCCGCGTACGTGCGCAACAGCGCCAAGAGCGGTTCGGCGTACGACGTGCTCGCCACCGTGACCCCGCTGCCCAACGGCGGCTACCTGTCTGTGCGTACCCGTCCGATGACGGAGCGCTTCGAGGCGGCAGGCAAGCTGTACCAGGAGGCGAACCTGGTCGAGCACGAGGCCGAGGCCAATGGTGTGGGCCGCCGCGAGCGCGCCGTCAAGGGCGCGGAGAAGATTGGCGAGCTGCTGCCGGATTACGACGCGTTCATCCGCGCCGCGCTGCCGGCCGAGGTGCAGGCGCTTGAGGACGCCGGATTCACCCTGCCGGAGGGCTCCGGCGACGTCTATGACGCGGCCCGCGCGCTGTACGGCGAGCTGGACCAGTTCATGAACGTCCAGACCGCCATCCAGGACGCCGCCGACGAGCTGCGCAAGGCGTCCGCCACCCTGGTGGAGGAAAACGCCGTCACCAACAACGTGAAGGCGGAGATGGAAAACGTGGTCACCGAGGGTGCTTCGCGCACCCTGCTACTCGCACCGCTGCAGGTGTGGGCGACCATGCGTGGCATCATCGACGAAAACGCCGCCACGCTGGAAGAGGTGGCCGAGGAGCTCTACGCCAAGACCGCGAACGCGCGCATGGCGATCGCCCTGGCCCGTCTGCACACCGCGCAGACCGCGCAGTTCTCCACCGAGGCCGGCGCGGATGAGTCCATGCGTTTGCTTGTGGACGCGCTCGAGGTCGACGTTCGCGAGATGGACGACGCGGTGTTCCTGCACTCGTCCTTCCGTCGCCGCGTGGAGCTGAAGGTCAACTCCATTTCCGAGCTGACCAAGATCCCGCTGGAGATGATCCGCCGCTGGTCCCAGAACACCAACGAGTCCACCATGGGCGCCGAAGTGATGCCGCTGGTGGAGCAGGTCAACAAGGCTATGGAGGCAGCGGATAATTCCATCGCCCAACTGCAGCAGGCTTCCGAGAAGCTCGCGCAGGCGCCGTCCACCGACGAGGTGCGCGCCGCCCTGGAGCGCCTCAGCTCGGCTGTTCAGTAACACTTTTTCGCGCGAGCCGCGCGGGTGGCGCCCTTCCGGCGCCACCCGCGCGGCTTTCCTTTGTCCTCGACCACGCCGGCGCGGGGGCACGCAAGGTCATGCTGGTCATTCTGGGGTTTTCCATGGCGGCGCACAAGCAGTTGGGTCTCGCGCGGGATCGACTACGATCTAGGCCTGTGAATACTCCGCAAGCCCGCCCAGTCCTTGTCCTCGATTTCGGCGCGCAGTACGCGCAGCTGATCGCCCGCCGTGTGCGCGAGGCGAACGTGTTCTCCGAGGTGGTTCCCTCCACCATCACCGCCGCAGAAGTCCGCGAGAAAAACCCGCAGGCCCTGATCCTCTCCGGCGGCCCGTCGTCGGTCTACGAAGAGGGCGCGCCGCAGCTCGACCAAGAGATCTTCGAGCTGGGTCTGCCAATCTTCGGCATCTGCTACGGCTTCCAGATCATGACCCGCGCGCTCGGCGGCGAGGTGGCCAAGACCGGTGCGCGCGAGTACGGCCGCACGCAGATGCGTGTCGACGGCGGCGTGCTCCACGCAGGCCTCGAGCCCGAGCACGCCGTGTGGATGTCCCACGGCGACTCCGTGACGCAGGCACCGGAAGGCTTCGAGGTCACCGCCTCCACTCCGGGCGCGCCCGTGGCCGCGTTCGAGGACACCTCCCGCAAGCTCGCCGGCGTGCAGTACCACCCGGAGGTCATGCACTCCCCGCACGGCCAGGAGGTGCTCACCCGCTTCCTCACCGAGATTGCTGGCCTGGAGCAGAACTGGACCGCCTCCAACATCGCCGAGCAGCTCATCGCGGACGTGCGCGAACAGGTCGGCGAGGGCCGTGCGATCTGCGCCCTGTCCGGCGGCGTGGACTCCGCCGTCGCGGGGGCACTCGTGCAGCGCGCCATCGGCGACCGGCTGACCTGCGTGTTCGTGGACCACGGCCTGCTGCGCCAGGGTGAGCGCGAGCAGGTGGAGACCGACTTCGTGGCCGCCACCGGCGCGAAGCTGGTCACCGTGGACGAGCGCAAGGCGTTTTTGGACAAGCTCGCCGGCGTGACCGAGCCGGAGGCGAAGCGCAAGGCCATCGGCGCGGAGTTCATACGCTCCTTCGAGCGCGCCGTAGCCGGCGTGCTGGAGGGACAGCAGGTGGACTATCTGGTCCAGGGCACACTGTACCCGGACGTGGTGGAGTCCGGCGGCGGCACCGGCACCGCCAACATCAAGAGCCACCACAACGTCGGCGGCCTGCCGGACGATGTGGAGTTCGAGCTCGTCGAGCCGCTGCGCCTGCTGTTCAAGGACGAGGTCCGCGCCGTCGGCCGCGAGCTGGGCCTTCCCGAGGTGATTGTGAACCGCCAGCCGTTCCCGGGCCCGGGCCTGGGCATCCGCATCATCGGCGAGGTCACCGAGGAGCGCCTGGAGACGCTACGCGCCGCCGACGCCATCGCCCGCGAGGAGCTGACCAAGGCCGGTATGGACGATGAGATCTGGCAGTGCCCGGTCGTGCTGCTCGCGGACGTGCGCTCCGTGGGCGTGCAGGGAGACGGCCGCACCTACGGCCACCCGATCGTGCTGCGCCCGGTCGCCTCCGAGGACGCGATGACCGCGGACTGGGTGCGCATCCCGTACGAGACCCTGGAGGTCATCTCCACCCGCATCACCAACGAGGTCGCCGACATCAACCGCGTGGTGCTGGACGTGACCTCCAAGCCGCCGGCCACCATCGAGTGGGAGTAAGTCCCGGACTCACTCCTCGTAGTACGCGGACACGGACCCGATACGCTCTGTCACGTTGATCGTGAGTAGCGCGCTGTCCTTGTCCGCGTTTTGCGTTTCTTCGGGGCAGGCGGTCTCGCCGATGGTGACTTGACAGTTCACGTCGACGGGGACGTTGTTGGGCAGGATCACGTCCACCTTGCCGATGGTGTTGCTGACTTCGACGGTTTTCGGCTCGCGCAGCGGCTCGAGCTCGGAGAGGTCAAGGTAGGTCTCGCCGACGAAGCCGTTGACGCCCGGTTGGTCTGGCAGGGTGTCGACGTCGTACACGGTGATGTGCGCGCTGCCGAAGCGCCCGTAGTCGCCGTCGCGAACGTCGCTGTAAAACGCAAGCGCCACGAGAGAGGCCGCTGAGAGACCCAAGGCGACCGGGATCCAGAACCAGTTGCGTTTTTTGGACTGCTGCGGCGCCGGTTCGCTCGGCTCCGGCAGGTGCCACAGCTCCGGCGCCGCGCCGAGCGGGTCCCAGGCGGGCGGGCGCTGGCCGGGGTGTTCGTGTCCTTCGGGCACCGTCAGGTGAGAGGTGTCCACAGCGGGGCGGTTGCTTGTCCGTGCCTCCTCCGGCTCGCCCACCAGCAACCCAGCCGGCGGCTCGGGCTGGCGCTGGTGCAGGAAGTACCAGCCGGCGGCGAAGAGGATGAACGTGACCAGCACCGCCCGCAGATCGCCTGCGACGGAAATGGACGGTAAAAACAGGAACAGCCCGAGCAGCAGCCACCAGCCGGTGTCGCGATCCTTCATCTCCGCTGCGGTCAGCTGCTCTTTCGGAGTGATGATCGCGGCCCACGGGCTGCGGGTCAGCCCGAAGCGGGGCATGTTGATCCAGCACAGCAGGTAGAGGAAGATGCCGCCGCCGAACGCGAGCGAGAGCGCGACGAAAACTACGCGGACAAACGTGGGGTCGATGTGGAAGCGGGCGCCGATGCCTTCGCAGACGCCGCCGATGACGGCCTTGCCGCCCTGGTTCTCCGGGATGCGGGGCGGGCGGGTCTCCCACATCTGCGTGAGTGTGTTGTTCTCCATGGCTCTATCCTCCCGCGGGAGCGCGGGCCGCGGTATCGGGAACGACCCTGATTTTTCGTTTCAGGGTTTTCCCCGATGTGCCCGAAGGCGTGCCCGTGCAACGATGGGGGTTATGTCTGCGTTGTATCCCCGGCTGACCCGGAACAGCTCCCGCCGCGTTGTGGCCGGCGTGGCCTCCGGTGTGGCCGACCACCTGGGGGTGGAGGACAAATGGGTGCGCCTGTTCTTCGTCGCGGCCAGCTTCGCGGGCGGGTTCGGCGCGCTGCTCTACGCCGGTTTGTGGATGTTTACGCCGCTGGACGACTGTGGGGCGCAGCGCCAGCGCCCGGGGACGATGGATCTCGCGCTGGTGGTGCTCGGGTTCGCAGGGGCGCTTATTGCGCTGCAGCTGTCCTCGGGCGCGGGCGCCACGGTGGTGTTCGTGCTCGGCGTGCTCATCGTCGGCGCGGTGATTGCGCTGCAGGCCTACGACCGCGGTACGGGGTCGTGGGGCAACATCGCCGCGCTGACCTTGGGTGCGCTGCTGGTCATGGCCGGGGTGCTGGCAGTGGCGTTTGTGGGCGAAAGCGCCGGGGTTGGCGGCGTGGTGGTCTCTGTGCTGGTCACGGTCGTGGGCGTGGCGGTGCTGGTTGTGCCGCTGATAGCCAAGCTGGCCAATTCGCTCGTCGCGGAGCGGGAGGCGAAGGCGGTGGCGGACCAGCGCGCGGAGATTGCCTCGCGGCTGCACGATTCGGTGCTGCAGACCCTCGCGCTGATTCAGAAGCAGGCAGGCGATGCGGATGAGGTCGCCCGCCTCGCGCGCGCCCAGGAGCGCGAGCTGCGGGCCTGGCTTTTCGACGACACCGTGCCCAACCACACCACCACCTTTGCCGCCCTGCAGAAAGCGGCCGGCGAGGTGGAGGACGCCTTCCGCGTGGTCATCCAACCGGTCACGGTGGGCGAGGATGTCGCCTTCGACGAGCGCACCGAAGCGGTCGTGCTGGCCGCGAGGGAGGCAATGGTCAACGCCGCCAAGCACGCCGGTGTGGACACCATCGACGTTTACGCGGAGCATCTCGCGGGCAGGCTCGAGGTGTTTGTGCGCGACCGCGGTTCCGGCTTCGACCCGGACGCCGTCCCGGCCGATCGGCACGGTTTGCGCGACTCCATCGTGGGCCGCGTTCGGCGGGTTGGGGGAGAGGTGCACGTGGTGTCGTCGATAGGCAATGGCTCAGAGGTAGAGATAGCGTTAGAGCTATGACGAGCGTGTTCTTGGTGGACGATCACTCCGTGTTCCGTGCCGGGGTCAAGGCTGAGCTGGCGGACGCGGTTGACATCGTTGGTGAGGCCGGCACGGTCGCTGAGGCGGTGCGTGGGATCGAGCGCACGCGCCCGGACGTGGTGCTTTTAGACGTGCACATGCCCGACGGCGGCGGACTGGCCGTGCTCAAGCGAGCGCCGGGCCCGGCGTACCTGGCGCTGAGTGTTTCCGATGCCGCCGAGGACGTCATCGCCTTGATCCGTGCTGGCGCGCGTGGGTACGTAACCAAGAACATCGCAGGCGCCGAGCTTGCTGAGGCGATCGAGCGGGTGCGCGACGGGGACGCGTATTTCTCGCCGCGGCTGGCCGGGTTCGTGCTCGACGCCTTCGCCTCGGGGCCGGTGGTGGAAGAGGACGACCCGGCGGTGGATTCGCTGACCCGCCGTGAACTCGAGGTGCTGCGGCTGCTCGCGCGCGGCTACACGTACAAGGAGATCGCCGAGCGGTTGTTCATCTCTGTGAAGACGGTGGAGACGCACGCGTCGAACATTTTGCGCAAGACGCAGACCTCCAACCGCCACCAGCTCACCAGGTGGGCGGTGGCGCGGGACTTAGGCTAGAGCACGCCCGCCTGGGTGAGCAGCGAACGTGCCGTCTTGTCGGTCTCCTGCAGCATCAGCGGGTCGGTGCCGGGCATGGGGGAGATGGTGGTGTCCGCCCACTGCTTGCCGGTGGGGATGCCCACGATGTGCAGGCGCGGATCCAGCTCGCCGTCGGGGTGGACGGTGCGGCGGGTGCCATCGTCGGTCTCCGGGGAGGCGGTTTCCACACCACCCGGTGCGAACGGGCGCACGCGGCTGGCCTCGCGCAGCGACGCGGTGAGCGCATCGGGGGAGGTGCGGATGTCGGGGCCGGGCAGGAAGGCGTCGGCAAGCGCGGCGGCGCGCACCGTGCGACCGTGGCTAACCGCTGCGTACTCGCCGTCGGCGACCTCCACCACGGGGGTGGGGCCTAAGAAGGTGACCAGGCCGGCGTCGAAAAGCGCGAGCAGCTCGCGGGTGCGGAACAGCGGCGGGCCGGAGCCGACCATCTGGCCGAACGCCATGTACTGTGACAGTGCCGCCTCGCGCGGGCCGCGGCCGTTCTGGGTGGCGATCGCGCTGGGCTTGCGGCCCGCGGAGATCGCCCACAGGCCGGCCTTAAGCGGGGAGTCCCAGGCGGACACGGCCTCGGCGATGTCCACCTCCATGCCCTCGGCGACGCGGCGGTTCAGCTCCTCCAGGTCAAGCTCCTCGGTTCCGGCGAGCGGGTCCACCCACGCGGCCATGTCGAACGGTGCGGTGCTCATCCCGTCGAGCGCTTCGGTCAGCGCATTCGCGACCGGCAGGATGTTGTCCGGGGAAGCGACAGCGGAAAGGTCGGCGGCGTCGATGGCCGCCAAGATCTCCTCGAGCGGCACGCTGAGCGCTTCTGGACGCACACGGGCAAGCACGCGGTAGTACTCGGCGTAGGCGTCGCGGGCCAGCGCCGGCCACAGCTCGCGGCCGAAGGACACCGGCGCCTCGGAGGCGTCGATGGCGGCGCGCAGGCGCGACAGGTCGGCCTTCGGCGGCAGGGAGTGGTACTCGGATTTGGGCAGGTAGGGGTAGCCGCGCCCGGAGGTGACCACGAAGTGCGGCTCCTTGCCGGTGGCCTCGTAGCGCAGGCCGGAGCGGGCTGCAGGATCCTCGACGAAGCGGCCGCCCCGGTTGATGGTGGCCAGCGCCATGAGATCGAAAAAGCCCATTCCCATGCCGCGCACCACAACGCGCTCTCCGGCCGGAAGCAGCGAAACGTCCTGCTCCACCGGGTTGCCCGGCGGGATGTAGGTCAGGCCCGAGTCGGCGAACTCCTGCTGCGCGGGCGTGGGGGCGGGCAGCACCCAGCCGGAGGCGATGACGGTGGCGTCGGCGTGGACGACCGTGCCGTCGGCAAGCGTGATGGCGTCATGGGCGCCCTCGGCCGCAAGCGACACCGCGCGGGAGTGGTGCTCGACCACCTCGACCGTGTCCGGCAGCTGCGCGAGCGCGACCTTCCAGGTCCAGCGCAGGTACTCGCCGTACAGCGCGCGCGAGGGGTTGGATTCCGGGCGGGTGGCGCGCAGCTCCTCGTTGTAGTGGTCGGGGAGGGAGGTACCGGAGGCGTCGATAAGCGGGTGGCTTTTCTCGCCGCGAAGTGCCTGGATCCACTCGTACATGGTGGGGCCTTCGAGCACGGGGGCGGAGATGGTCGCGCCGGGTTCGGTGAACAGGGTGACCGCGCCGGCGAGGGTGTTCATGCACAGCGTGCGGGTTTGGTCGGTTTCCCAGATGCGGCCGGCGCCGAGTTGGGCGTCGTCGATGATGTGCAGGGTGAGCGTCTCGCTGCGGTCGCCCAGGTAGGCGGCGATGCGTTCGGTGATGGAGATGCCGCGGGGTCCTGCTCCGACGATTGCGATGGATGCTGCCACGGTGAAAAACCTCCACGATTTCTGTGAACTATTGATCGTATGTAGACTGCCTAGTCTATTGCTGAAGAACCAGATTGTCTAACGGTGGTAATGTGCACTGCGCAACCGAAGAAAGAGGGCGATAACGTGCCTAAAACAAAGGTAGCCGCGACGCTTGCGCTCGGCGCGGCAGCCAGCCTGCTCGCCGGATGCGCGGCGGCGGCAGGCGGCGATGACGGTGACGTGCTCACCTACCTGGAGTCCAACTGGTTTAACAGCCTGTACCCGCCGGCCGCCGGGTTCTACCCCAACGGCGGCGTGGTCAATCAGTTGACGGACCGGCTGCTCTACCAGGACCCGGAGACGCTGGAGCTTGAGCCCTGGATTGCCACGGACCTGCCGGAGATCAACGAAGATGCCACGGTGTTCACCTTCGACATCCGCACGGATGTGACCTACTCCGACGGCACGCCCATGACCGCGCAGAACATCGTGGACAACTTCGACCTGTTCGGCCTGGGCGACAAGGACCGGCTCCTCAACGTCTCGGAGCAAATCTCCAACTACGAGCGCGGCGAGGTCGTCGACGAGGACACAGTGCGCTTTTACTTCTCCGCGCCCTCGCCCGGCTTCGCGCAGGCGACGTCCACCTACAACGCGGGGCTGTTGGCCGATTCCTCGCTCAAGCTGCGCAACGAGGACTTCGGCCCCGGCAACGCGGAAAACGTCATCGGCTCCGGCCCGTTCGTGGTGGACAGCGAGACCCTGGGCACCGACCTGGTGCTCAAAGCCCGCGAGGACTACGACTGGGCGCCGCCGTCGCTTGAGCACCAGGGGCGCGCGCGTATCGACGGCATCCACTACACCCTGGCCGCGGAAGAGGCCATGCGCTCCGGCGCGCTGCTGTCCGGCCAGGCCGACGTCGCGCGCACGGTCTCCCCGCCGGTGGAGCGCCACCTGAAGGACCAGGGCGTGCAGGTGGTCGCCGCCACCGCCAACGGCATGAACAACCAGCTGGCGCTGCGTTTCAACCACCCGCTTTTGCAGGACATCCGCGTGCGCCAGGCGATCATCCACGGGGTCAACCGCGAGGAGATCATCCGCATCCTGCTGTCGGATTCCTACCCGCTGGCCACCTCGTCCATGACGTCGAAGGCCCTGGGCTATGCGGAGCAGCCGGACGCGTACACCTTTGACCCGGATCAATCGCGCAAGCTTCTCGACGATGCCGGCTGGACCCCCGGACCGGACGGCATCCGCGAAAAGGACGGACAACGCTTGAGCTTGTGGGTCAACCACGCCCTGCCGCAGCCGCGCTCGAAGGAGATCGTCACCATGATCCAGTCCGACCTGCGCGAGCTGGGCATCGAACTCAACATGGTCGCCGGCGACCGCGCAACGCAAAACGCGGCGCAAAAGGACATCAACCGCGTCCAGCTCATGCACACCATGGTGGGCCGCGCTGACTACGACGTGATCGAGTCCTTCCTTTCCGTGGACCGCCGCGATTCGCTTCTGAACAACGCCGGCGACGGCGAACCCATCGACACCGAGCTGCAGGCACTTCTGGACAAGGTGGTCTCCACCCCGGACGACGCCGGCCGCGCCGCCGCCTCCAAGGCGGTGCAGGACCACCTGACCGAAAACGCGTACACCCTGCCGCTGTTTGAGGAGCCGCAGGTGTACGCGGTTGCCCCGCACGTGAAGGGCTTTGACACCGAGGCGGTGGCGCGCCCGAGCTTCTACTCGGTGTACTTCGACCGCGAGGAGGACAAGTAGATGGGCAAGTACGTTCTCAAGCGCATCGGCCAGGCGCTCATCGTGCTCCTTTTGGCCTACACCCTGGCGTTTTTCCTGCTGTCCGCGCTGCCTTCCGACGGCGTGGCCGCCCGCTACGCGGACCCGGCCCTGGGCCTGTCCCAGGCGGAAATCGAGCAGATCCGCGAGCAGATGGGCGTGGACAAGCCGCTGATCCAGCAGTACTTCGCCACCCTGGGCGGGCTGTTCACCGGCGATCTGGGCTACTCGGTGGCATCCGGCACGCCCGTGTTCGACTTGATCACGGACGCCGCGCCGCACACGTTCGCGCTCGCCGCGACGTCCGTGGGCTTAGCCATCGTGGTGGCGCTGGCCACCGCGTGCGTGGCCGCCCTGCCCGGCGCAGGCGCGCTGCGCAGCGCCGTGCGCGCCCTGCCGTCGTTCATGGTCTCGCTGCCGGGCTTCTGGATCGCCATTTTGCTGCTGCAGTTCTTCTCCTTCCGCCTGGGCTGGGTCAACGTGGTTGACCCGACCCCGCTGGAGGGGCTGATCCTGCCCACGCTCACCCTCGCCGTACCCATGGCCGCGCCGCTGATGCAGGTGCTGATCCGTTCCATCGACGAGGTCCGCGCCCAGCCGTTCGTGCAGGTCGTGCGCGCCCGCGGCGCGAGCGAGGCCCGCATCTTCTGGCGCGACGTGCTGCGCAACTCGCTTCTGCCTGCGATCACCATGGCCGGCCTGCTGTTCGGCGAGCTGGTCGGCGGCGCCGTGGTCACCGAGACCGTCTTCGGCCGCGCCGGGCTGGGCTCGCTGACCGTCAATGCCGTGTCCAGCCGCGACATGCCTGTGCTGCTGGGCGTGGTGCTCATCGCGGCCACCGCGTACGTGGTGATCAACCTGATTGTGGACCTGCTCTACCCGGTGCTGGACGTGCGCCTGCGCGACCAGGCCGCGGCGCAGACCGCGACCACCCCGGCGGCCCGTGATGAGCAGACCGCCGCACACACCTCGGCTACGACCGCAAAGGAGGCCGTCCGATGAGCACGACCAACCTGGTGCACAACCAGCGTGCGCCGCAGAAGGACCACCGGCCGCGCAAGGCCCGCAAGCACCGCCGCTGGAGCTCCCCGGCGACCATCCTGTCGCTGATCGTGCTGGCCATCGCCGCGCTGTGGGCGATCGTGCCGGGCATCTTCGCGCCGCACGACCCGTACAACGGCGTCGACGTGGCACTGCTCGCCCCTAACGGCGAGTACATCTTCGGCACCGACGCGGTGGGCCGCGACCTGTTCTCGCGCGTGGTTTACGGCGCGCGCCAGTCGCTGCTGGGTGCGGTGATCGCCGTGGCCGTCGGCCTGGTGCTGGGCACCCTGATCGGCCTGATCGCCGGTACGCAGCGCGGCTGGGTGGACACGGTGCTGATGCGCCTGGTGGATGTGCTGCTGGCCATCCCCGGCATCCTGCTGTCGCTGTCCATCATCATCGTCACCGGCTTCGGCTCCCTGCAGGCTGCGTTCGCCGTCGGCATGACGTCGGTGGCCACGTTCGCGCGCCTGGCGCGCTCGCAGGTGATCCAGATTGCGGGCGCGGACTTCATCGAGGCCGCCTACGGCTCCGGCGCCACCCAGGCCCAGGTGCTATTCCGCCACGTGCTGCCGAACTCGCTGACCCCGGTGTTGGCGCTGGCCGCGCTGCAGTTCGGCACCGCCATCTTGCAGCTGTCCATCCTGGGCTTCCTCGGCTACGGCGCGCCGCCGCCGACCCCGGAGTGGGGCCTGCTCATCGCGGAAGGCCGCGACTTCATGGCAACCGCTTGGTGGCTGATCCTGCTGCCCGGCCTGGCCATCGTGGCCACCGTGATGTCTGCCAACCACCTGTCCCAGGTGATCCAACAGGAAGGTGATGCGAAGTGACCACGCCTCTGCTTGATGTCAGCGGCCTGACCGTCGCGTACGGCGACGCGGACCCGGTGGTGCGCGACATCTCGTTTTCCGTCGAGGCCGGGAACATGACCGCCATCGTGGGCGAGTCCGGCTCCGGCAAAACCACCTCCGCGATGGCGGCGCTGGACCTGCTGGGACCTTCCGGCAACGTGCTCTCCGGCAGCATCCGTTTCAAGGGCGAGGAGCTGTCTGGCCTGTCCAACGCCGAGTGGCGGAAGTTACGCGGCACGAGGATCGGGTTGGTGCCGCAGGACCCGAACAACTCGCTCAACCCGTTGAAGACCATCGGCGCCTCGGTGGAGGACGGGTTGGCAATTCATGGGGTCGGTGATGGGGCGGAGCGCCGTCGTAAAGCAATTGCCCTGCTGGAACGCGTGGGCATCGACGACCCGGAGCGCCGCTACAACCAGTACCCGCACGAGCTGTCCGGCGGCATGAAGCAGCGCGTGCTCATCGCGGCCGCCGTGGCGCTCGAGCCCGAGGTGCTGATTGCGGACGAGCCGACGTCCGCGCTCGACGTGACGGTGCAGAAGACCATCCTGGACCTGTTGGATGAAATGCGCGCTGAGCTGGGCCTTGGCATCATCTTCATCACCCACGACCTCGCCGTCGCGGGCGACCGGGCGGACGACGTGGTGATCATGGAGCGCGGCCGCGTGGTCGAGCACGGACCGGTGAGCCAGGTGCTGACTAGCCCGCAGCAGGACTACTCGAAGCGCCTGCTGGCCAACGTGCCTTCGCTTGCGGTCGCAGATGCCTATCGACGTCCTCCGGTCACCCCCGACACCCTCCTTTCCGTCAGCGGGCTGACCAAGCGCTACGGGGATTTCACGGCGGTCGAGGACGTTTCCTTCGACGTGGCGCGCGGCTCCACCCACGCCCTGGTCGGCGGCTCCGGCTCCGGCAAGACCACCACCGGGCGCGCGATTTCCATGTTCAACCAGCCCACCGCGGGAAGCATCACCCTAGACGGCACGGAGCTGACGGGGCTCACACCAAAGCAACAGCGAGCCCTTCGCAGCCGGGTACAGATGGTGTACCAGAACCCGTACTCCTCGCTGGACCCGAAGATGCGCGTCGGCGAGATCGTCGCCGAGACGCTGCGCAACCTCGCCGGTGCCTCGAAGCGTGAGGCGCTCACACGCGCCGACGAGTTCTTGGCGCGCGTGGCGCTGGACCCGGCGAAGTTCGCCTCCCGCACCCCGGCGCAACTGTCCGGCGGGCAGCGCCAGCGCGTGGCCATCGCCCGTGCGCTCATCGTGGAGCCGGAGCTGGTGGTGCTTGACGAGGCGGTCTCCGCGCTCGACGTGACCGTGCAGGCCCAGATCCTCGAGCTTTTGGAGGACCTGCAGCGCGAGCTCGGCCTGACCTACGTGTTCATTTCCCACGACCTGGCGGTGGTGCGCCAGATTTCGGATACCGTGAGCGTGTTCAGCCGCGGCCGCCAGGTGGAATACGGGGCGACCAACGACGTGTTTGCACACCCGAAGCACGATGTCACCCGCGAGCTCATCAACGCCATTCCCGGCACCGTGTTCCGCGCCCGACAGTTAGGAGAGTTTGTTGTCTAACCGCACCGACATTATTGACGCCCTCGCCGAGACCCAGGCCCAGCTCGCCGAGCTGCGCCGCCGCCGTCCCGAGGCCGTGGACAACGCACAGCGCAGCTTCGAGGCGCTGTTCGAGCCGACCGACGACGCGCTGATTCAGGCGCTGCCGGTTGCCACCCGCTACGCCGTCGCCGCGTTCATCGCCGGTGTTTCCGGCGCGAAGCGTGCCGGGGCGTTCTACACCGACCTGCTTGCGGACGAGGACGAGTCGCTCGTCGCCGTGGTCGATGATGCCGTGCGCGAAGGTGTGTCCGCCGGCCCCTACGTCGGCGGCGACTTCGTGACCTTCGGCGAGGGGGCTTTGGCCGCCGCGTTCGACTTCGCCCACCTGCTCACCTTCCACCCCAAGGACGCATCCCCCGCGGCGATCGGGCACCTGCAGGAGGCGGGCTACAACGAAAACGCGATTGTCTCGCTCGGCCAGCTCATCGCCTTTGTGGCGTTCCAGCTGCGTGTCGTGCACGGCGTGCGTGTGCTGGCGGGGGCCGGCGAGGTGCCGGAGGGCGTCGATAGGCGAGCAGGCTCTGAGGACCCCGGTTGGGCGCCCGCGGAGGCCACCCTGCAGCCCGAGGTGGTCGCGCCTGAGAAGTTTGTCGCGCACCCGCTGGGCTGGAAGCCGTGGGTGGCGCCGCTGGAAAAGGCTGAACTGACCGACGCGCACGTCGACGCGCTGATCAAGCCCGAGCGCGCCGACATGGAGTACTTCCGTCTGCTCGCGCGCGACCCGCAGGCGCTCAAGGCCCGCACGCTGACGGACCTGGACATCTTCTACAACACCGAAGGCGGGCTGGGCCGCGCCGAGCGCGAACTCGCCGCCACCGTGGCCTCGCGCCTCAACGGCTGCGAGTACTGCGCCTCGGTGCACCAGGGCCGTTCCAAGGAGGAAGGCGGCGACGCGGAGGCCATTGACACGCTTCTCGACGAAGGCGTCACCGCCGACCTCTCATCCGATCTGTGGAATGCCATCCGCGACGCCGCAGTGGCGCTGACCCGCACCCCCTACGAGTTCGGCGTGCCACACGTGGACGCGCTGCGGGCCGCTGGCCTGGACGATCTGGCGGTGCTGGACGTGGTGAACTCGTCCGCGTTCTTCAACTGGGCGAACCGGCTCATGCTCACGCTCGGCGAGCCGGACGTGCCGAAGCGCTACCGCTAGCTGGTTTTGCTGGCTAGCGCCAGACCAGGTCGTTGTTGCTGTTGGGGCCTGCCGGCGGTTCCGGCTGGCGCGCGTAGGTGAAGAACCAGACGAAGAAGAACGCGGCGAAGCTGATCAGGGTGCCGCGCAGGTCTCCCGCTTCACCGGCCGCGGGCAGGAACACAATCAGGCCGATAAGTAGCCACCACCCGGGCTTGCGTTCCTCGATCTCGTGTGGGGTGAGCTCGCTTTTCGGCGTGATGATCGCCTTGGCCGGGGTGATGTTCATGCCCACGCGCGGCATGAACATCCAGCACAGCAGGTAGGCGAAGATGCCGCCGCCGAAGACCAGGCTGAGGATGACAAACGCGATGCGCACGGCCACCGGGTCGACCTTGTAGCGCTCGCCGATGCCGACGCAGACACCGGCGATGACGGCGCGTCCGCCCTCGTCCTTCGGGATGCGGTGCGGGCGCGTGTCCCACATGTGTTGAAGCGAGTTTGAAGATCCTTGAGCCATGTGCGCCATTATCCGTATCTCCGCCGGACTTCGCAGCCGGGGTTTTGGTGCGGCGGGGCTGGGGCGGGGCTGTCTTGCTGTGGCGATTGCGCCGTGCCACCCACAGACCCCCAGTGACAGACCCCGAGTATGCGCCGATTTCGGCTTTAATAGGGCTTTGCTACTAGGGGTCTGTGCGAAGGTGCTCCTGCGGAGCTCGAAAGCTACTAGAAAGCTACTCGAAAGGGAATGTTTCTAGGTTGAGCTGCGAAAACTCGTCTACTAGAAAGCCTTTCGAGTAGAATTCCTCGCGTGAACCCCGAAAGAAACTATCGAGATGATCCGAGCCTCCTCCTGCGTCTGCCGGAAGATCAATGGTTCGAGCGAAAGTCTTTCCGTATCAAGCCGAAAGATCTCGCCAAAACCATCGTCGGCATGGCTAATGCGGAGGGCGGCATTATTGCTGTCGGAATTACTGACCGGGAGTTCGATGGGGTGCCGACGCCTAAACAGGACAATGATTTGAGACAAACATCGCTCGACCACACGGATCCAACCGTGCGTGTTCGGATCGAGCCGTTTGATGTCGGCGACGGTGCGCAGGTTTACCTGTTTCATGTGGACCCGAGTGAGCGTGTGCATTATTTGCGGTCGGGGGACTGTTTCCTGCGTGTCGGCGACGAATCTCGGTTGCTGAATGCAGACGGCATTCTCGAACTGCGTTACACCAAGGGCGAGCAGCAGTTCGATGCGACGGTACCGCCCCGTGTCGATATGGGTGATATCGATATGAAGGCAGTTGGTGAATATGCCAACGCTATTGGTTCCTCATCCGCTGAAGACGCTCTCAGGGCAAGAAATCTCATCGACCGCGAAGGCAGGCCCCGTACAGCAGCACTCTTACTTTTTGGTAAAGACCCGCAAGAGTTCTTTCCTAATGCGCATGTCCGAGTTCTTCGGTTCGGTGAGGATGAACGGCTCGCGGGCCACCAGCAGCAGCTTTTGGCCGATGAACGGTTCGGGGGCCCGTTGCCGCAGCAAATTCGGGCAGCTCAGCAGGTGATTGAGGGAATGCTGCCTCAAGTTCGGAGACTGGGGGCTTCGGGTTTGTTCGAGGATGAAAACCTTATCCCGCACGACGTTTGGCTTGAGGGGTTGGTGAATGCTGTCATTCACCGGTCGTACAGCATGGCTGGCGACCATGTGCGGTTTGAGATCTATCCATCTCGCATCGAAGTTTCGAGTCCGGGACGCTTTCCCGGGTTGGTGGACCCCACACGGCCCGAATCTATTGCCCGTTTTGCACGCAATCCCCTCATTGCTCGCGTGACGGCGGAGCTTCGGATTGGCCAAGAACTCGGCGAGGGTATTCGCCGTATGTTCGCTGGCATGCGGCGAGTGGGTTTTGCGGACCCGATTTACCAGCAGACGAGCGGAAGTGTTCTGCTTACGTTGAAGGCGGTTCAGCGGCTTGATCCGAAGACCGCGGACTCCCTCCCGCCCCACGCTGGTAGCGTCCTGGCAGTCATGCAAGCGAAAGGCAGGCCAATGTCTACGGGGGAGGTTGCGGATGCTTTGGGTATTTCAAACCCCCCTGTCCGCCGCGCGTTGAAAGCGTTGCGGGAAGAGGGGCTTATTCAATGGCGCGGTAAAGGTCCGCGGGACCCTCGGGCAGTGTGGCTGCTGGAGGGGCCGTTGCGGTAGCTCGAAAGCTACTAGAAAGCTACTCGAAAGGGAATGTTTCTAGGTTGAGCTGCGAAAACTCGTCTACTAGAAAGTCTTTCGAGTAGATTCTTTCGAGTAGTTCTATGCGTACGCGAGGCGCCGCGACCCGTCCACATGCGGGTACAGCACCCACGCCGCCGCGGCCGCCAGCACGCCCGCAACCCACGCGCCCACCGCGGGCCAACCGGCCAGCGGCGCGAGCATGAGCAGCAGCCACCACAGCATCAGGGGGAGCACCATGCCTATCGACGGCACCCTGGCCACGTTCTTCTCCTCCGCGAACGCGCGGAGCTGTTTGCGGTAGGGGTGCAGCAGCGTGACGGCGACGGCGGCAACGACGCACAGGATCGCCACGACCGCTTTGATTTTCAGCGGCGCCTGTGAGGCCATCACACCGATGGATCCGCCCACGCCGAGCGACCCCAGCGCCCGCACGACGGTCGGGGTGGGGATCGGCGTGACGCGGTTGCGGACCTCTGCTGCGCTGATCGGGATCATGCTGGGCAGCTTAACCGGTCAGCTTCGTGGCGCGACTATGTGCTTGCGCGGGACAATATATACGCAAATATGTTCGACCAGGGGCGTTGCCTGTGTCGGCCCCGGGGTGCATACTGTCTGGCGTGAGTGGAACACCTATTCGAGCTGCGTCGGCAGCGGCGGCAAACCTGGCGGTTGTGGATGAACCGCCAGCTCAGCAGTCGCGCGCCGACCAGATCGCCGAGTTGCGCGCCCGCATGGCCGCTATCGGCGGGGAGGTTCCGCAGCAGGTCGTCGAGGACGCGGAGACCCTCGCGGTGGCGGGCGGGCTTTCGCTCGTGCTGCCGAACGGGGGCCTGCCGCGCCGGGCGGTCACGCACGTCAGCGACACCCCGGCGCTGATCGTGGAGCTGATCAGCCAGGTGGCCCAGGCCGGCGGGCGCGCAGGTGTGGTGGGCTGGCCGGAACTGTCCTACGCCGGCATCGGTACAGGCGACGACGCAGACGCGATGGAGCGTGTGGTGGCGGTGCCGGACGCGGGCCTCGACGACTTGAGCGTCGCGGGCGTGCTCGCCGAGGGGCTCGACCTGGTGGTGCTGCGCACCCGCAGCCCGTTCCAGCTCACCCCGGTGCGCGCACGCCCCCTGCTCGCCCGGATCCGCAAAGGCCAGGCCGCGCTGGTGTGCGTGAACGTGGAGGTGCCCTCGCCGGCGCTGACCGTCACGGGCCAGCTCGCGCAGTTCCACGGCATCGGCAGGGGTACAGGCCGCATCACCGGCATCGACTTCGACGTCCGCGCGCAGGCCAAGGGCTACCGTCCGGCGAGTGCGCGGGTGACGCTGGGCACCGGAGGCGTCGAGAAGCGAAGGCTCCGGGCCGTCACATGAGGGCCGCGGCGCTGTGGTTCCCGGACTGGCCGGTGCAGGCCGCGCGGCTGGAATCGGGCGATGAGCTGGCAGAACCGATCGCGATCGCAGCGCAGCACCGGATAAAGGTGTGCTCGCACGCCGCGCGCCAGGTGGGCATCCGCCGCGGGATGCGGGTGCGCAACGCGCAGGCGGTCGCGCCCGAGCTGACGGTGATAGAGGACAACCCGGACCGCGACGGGCGCATGTTCGCCTCGCTGGCCGCCAGCTTCGACGAGGTCGCCGCCAGTGTGGAGGTCTTACGCCCCGGGCTCGTGGTGGTGGATGTGGACGCCGCGGGCCGCTTCCACGGGGCCGAGGACAAAGCGCTCGAGATGCTTATCGACGCTGCCTCGCGCCGCGGCATCGACACCCAGGCAGGCGCCGCCGACGAGATCGCCACCGCGCTCATCGCCGCGCGCGCCTCCCAAGTGGTCCCGCCGGGTGGCTCGGCCGAATTCCTGGCCGCGCAGCCGCTGGGCGTGCTGGTGGCGGAAGAGTCGCTCGCCGCGGACATGGACACCGTCAAAGCGCTCGGCCAGCTGGGCATTTCCACCCTCGGGGAGCTGGCGAAACTGCCGCCGAACGCGGTGACCACCCGCTTCGGTACCAAAGGCATGCGCATCCACCGCATCGCCTCTGCCGCGCCGGACCGCCGCGTCGCCCCGGAGCTGCCGGTGGAGGACCTCGCCGTGGCGATCACGCCCGAGGACCCGATCGAGCGCGTGGACGCCGCCGCGTTCGCCGCCCGCGCCCTGGCCGCCAGCCTGCACGAACGGCTCAAAGACACCGGCCGCAACTGCCTGCGCCTGAAAGTTGTCGCCGAGCTTCACGACGGCACCCGCCTCGAACGCGTCTGGCGCACCCGCGAACCACTCACCGAAGCCGCCACCGCGGACCGCGTGCGCTGGCAGCTCGACGGCTGGCTGACCAACGGCGGCTCCGGCGCAATCACCAGCCTCATCCTCGAGCCGCTCGAATTCGCCGCGCCGGAACCAGTGGGGGAGCTGTGGTCCGACGGCGCGTCCACCGACACCGCGCGCCGGGTGGTCGAGCGCGTCCAGTCCCAACTCGGCATCGACGCCGTACTCCAACCGCGCCTTGTCGGCGGGCGCGGGGTGGCCGAGCGCGTGGCGATGGTGCCGTTCGGGGAGGAACCGGAGGACGTCGATAGGCAATCGTGGCCCGGGGCGATCCCACAACCCCTGCCCGCGCGCCTCGGCGGCGGCATCGACCACCCGGCCTCGCGCATCATGCTTATCGACGCCTCCGGTGCCCCCGTCATCGTCACCGCCGAAGCGATGCTGAGCAGCGAACCGTACGGGCTGGCCTGGGGCGAGAAGCGCTACCTGGTCACCGGGTGGGCGGGCCCGTGGCCCGTGGACGCGGACTGGTGGACGCAAACCGAGCTGCCCGCAGGCCGCGTCGCGCGCATGCAGGTCGTGGGCCGCGAAGGCGGAGAAGAAGGTGCCGTGACCGGCTGGCTTTTGGTGTGGAGTCGGCGCAGCTGGCGCGTCGAGGCTGTGTATTAGCTACTTCTGGACGATGTCCACAACAACGCGCTTCGGGTTCTCCAGCACCTGCACCGAGTACGGCAGCTCAGAGCGCAGGCCCACCACGATCTGGCTGCGGCCCTCGTACGTGCCGGCGCTGATCACGTCGATGACGTTGCCGGTGTCGCCCGCCATGGTGACCGGGACGTTGTTGTCTTTGCCCAGCTCAAAGGGGTAGACGGTGCCGTCGACGTTGATGTTGAGGAAGAAGTTGCCCGCCACCTGCAGTGGCTGGCCGACCGTCTCCTGCATCGGGGTGGAGGTGTAGTCCACGAACCAGCCCGGGTTGCCGTCGCCCTCCAGGTCCACCACCACGCGGTCGAAGCCCTCGTGCGCGCCGACACGCACGCCGACCACGGCCAGGCGCGACGGCACCGAGGGGCGCTGCGTCTTCGGCGCCGGGTCGGCCGTGCCCAGCGGCTGCGCCTGCGTAGTGGGGGAGGAAATGCTGCCCATCAGGGTATTTCCGGCACCGTCGCTGACGGCCCCGCAGGCGCCGCACGCGGCAGCGACCGCCACGCACGCGCCCGCGAACGCCGCGCGGGAAAGACCGGAAATTTTAAACACCCAGTCACCGTAGCCAGCGGACAGGTGAGATCAAAAAGGAAAAGAGCGAAATCGCAAAAGGTTATACAACCGTTATAACTTGGTGTGGTGTCTAAGAGGTGGTCTCGGAGGCAATTTTGCTCTCTTGGCTATGGTGGTGACATGCAACAACTGCCCTGCTCTGACGTAGAGGTTGAACCGCTGCCCGGGACCGCCAAGCCCGGCTCGGTGTACGTGCTTTTCGAGTGGCCGGAAGCCTGGCCCCGCGACGTCATGGGCGACGCCGCCCTCGGCGAGGAACTCACCGCCAAGCTCGCCCCGAAGTTGGAGGCGCACGACGCGACGCTGCTGCTCATCCGCCACCCAACGCGCGAGGGGCGCAACATCAGCGACCACCACCTCTACCTCGTCTTCGCCGACGAGGCCGTCACCGAGGTCAAGCACGTCGACAGCCCTGACGAGCTGCTGGAGCTGGACTTGTCCGGCCCGGGCCGCAACGGCGCGGAGCGCCGCGAGCGCCCGCTGCTGCTCATTTGCACCCACGCCAAGCGCGACCGCTGCTGCGCGGTAAAGGGCCGCCCCATGGTCAACGAGCTGCACGCGCGCCACCCGTTCGGCCCCGGCAACGACGTGGTGTGGGAGACCTCCCACATCAAGGGCCACCGCTTCGCGCCGACAATGCTGCTCATGCCGTGGGCCTACAGCTTCGGCCGCATGAACGTCGAGGCCACCGACGCCATGCTTACCGACGCATCCGAGGGCCTCTACTTCGTCCCCGGCAACCGCGGCCGCGGCACCCTCGGCCCCGTCGAGCAGGTCGCCGAGCTCGCCGTCGCCGCCGAGGTGCCCGGCGCACGCTACGGCCAGTTCGATGTCGCTGCGTCTGATGACGGCTCCGCTCTGGTCACCGACACCGCGTCCGGCCAGGTGTACGAGGTGCAGCTGGAGCAGCGTCCGGTGTCCGGTGTGGTCGACTCGTGCGGGAAGGCGCCGAAGGAGAGTACGGCCTGGGTCGCAGCGTCGGTGACCCTGCGGGGTTAGCTTCCTGCTTCCCGCGCCGCCACAGATCAGGTTTCGGGGGTGTCCTGGGCTGGTGCTGCGGATCGTCTAGCAGCGTCGACACCCTGCTAGACGGTCAGGCCGATACCGACAATGATGTTCAATATCATCTGGGGAAACTTGTCCGCGTTTGTCGGACCGTCTAGCAGTGTTTTCCCGGCTGCTAGACGATCTGTGTGAGGGGCGCTACATGTACTCGCCCAGGACCTCCGCCACGGAGCCGATGACGCGGTCCGTGGCGGTGCGCACCTCGGCAGGGAGTGGTGGAAGGCGTGGGAGACGTCCGCGATGGCGTGCATGGGCAGGTCGTTCCAGGAATCGCCGAATGTGTAGAGCTGGAGGGATTCGCGGGGGAGGCGGAGCTCGTCGAGAAGCTGCAGGATGCCTGAACCCTTAGAGCGCCCCGGGGCCATGAGATCGATGTAATCCTGGTTCTGCGCGACCTCGACCTCGCCGAGCGCGGACGCCCAGTCGACGACCTCCGCGCGCAGGCCCGCGTTACCCGGCACCCAGATGGGCACGACGGCGAAGCGGTGGTCGGGGATGTCCGCGGGGGACATCTGCTGGAAGTGCGCGGTGAAGGTGTGGGTGACGCCGGTGTTGTTGGCGAACACCCCGTCGACGCTGCCCAGGGTGGTGCCGAAAATGGCCAGGCCGTCGCGGGAACCGTATGCGTCAAGAGCTGCCTGCAGCACGGAACCCGCGACCTCGTGGCCGAAGATGAGCTCCCGGTTCTCCCCGTCCGTTGCGGAACCACCGTTGGACAGCACCTGGTAGTCAAAGCGTAATCCGCTGCCGCGCATCCCGTACGCCAGCGCAGTGCGGGAGCGGCCGGTGGCAGAAATGGCAAGATGCCCGGCTCTACGCCAGGCATCTATCGCGGCGATGTCCTCCTCGCGGAAACCGTGGGGAGGGTGGTGGAGAGTGCCATCGAAGTCGAACGCCGCTACCTTCATGGCACCCAAACTTACCGGCGCATGACCTTCTTGGACAGCCAGTTGCCAAGGAACTGCGCCAGCTGCACGATGACCACGATGACCAGCACCGCAGCCCAGGTGACCTGGGGCTCGAACGCGCGGTAGCCGTACACGATGGCGAAGTCGCCCACGCCGCCGCCGCCGATGTAGCCGGCCATGGCGGACATGTCGATCACCGCGATGAAGATGAAGGTGTAGCCCAAAATCAGCGGGCCGAGCGCCTCCGGCAGGATCACCGATGTGATGATCTTCCACGGGCTCGCACCCATGGACCGGGCGGCCTCGATCACGCCGGGGTCAATGGCCACCAGGTTCTGCTCCACAATGCGGGCGACGGTGAACGTGGCGGAAAAACACATCACGAACGTCGCCGCGGCGCGGCCGATGGTGGTGCCCACCACCTGCAAGGTCAGCGGGTAGAGCATCGCGATCATGATGATGAACGGGATGGGGCGGAAGAAGTTCACCGCCACGTTGATGATGGTGTAGACCACCTTGTTCTGCAGGATGCCGCCCGGGCGGGTGGTGTACAGAAACAGGCCCAGAAGCAGGCCGAAGAAACCGCCGACGACCATGGTGATGGCCACCATCCACAGGGTGTCGCCGATGGCTTCGACGAAGGTGGGGCCGAGGGTGTCCCAGTTCGGCTCGGCGAGGATGTACTCGGTTGCGCCAGTGCTCAACGGGTTCATCGGGTGATCTCCTCAATCTCGGTGCTTTGCTGCAGGGTGGCCAGAAACTCGTTGATGGCGGCGTCGTCGCCGTTGAGGCGCACGGTCATCTTGCCGAAGGAACGCTCCTGCAAGGTGGTGATGCCGGCGTGCACCGGCTCCACCGACACGCCGCGCTCGCGGGCGGCTTCCGCCGCGCCGAAGAACCCGGAGTCCTCCGTCAGGTCCACGGTGAACAGGCGGCCCGGCTTGGCCAGCAGCTCGCGCGCCTCCACCTCGTCGGGGCGGTTGCGCAGGCTGGTGGCGGCGAAACGCTGGGCCACAGATGTCTGCGGGTTGGCGAACACGTCGTAGACGCTGCCGTACTCCACCACCCGGCCGTCCTCCATGACGGCGACCTTGTCGGCGATGGCGCGGATGACGTCCATCTCGTGGGTGATCACCACGATGGTGATGCCGAGTTCCTCGTTGACGCGGCGCAGCACGCCTAGGACCTCGTGAGTGGTTTCGGGGTCGAGGGCAGACGTGGCTTCGTCGGCAAGCAAAAGCGACGGGTTGGTCGCCAGTGCTCGGGCGATGCCGACGCGCTGCTTCTGGCCGCCGGAGAGCTGCTCCGGGTAGTTCTCGCCGCGCTCGGACAGGCCGACGAAGTCGAGTAGCTCGGCGACGCGGCGCTTGCGTTCCTTTTTGTCCACACCGGCCAGCTTCAGCGGGTACTCGATGTTGCCGGCGGCGGTGCGGGAGGAAAAGAGGTTGAACTGCTGGAAGATCATGCCGACGTTGCGGCGGATCTCGCGCAGTTTGCGTTCGGACATGCCGACGACGTCGGTGCCGTCGAGAAGCAATTGCCCCGAGGTGGGCATGTCCAGGCCGTTGATGAGGCGGACAAGCGTGGACTTGCCGGCACCCGAATAGCCGATCACGCCGAGGATTTCGCCCGGCTCGACGGTCAGGGTGACGTCGTCGACGGCTTTGACCTCGCGGTCTTTGGTTTTGAAGACCTTGGATACGTTCCGGAACTCAATCCGGGTGCCAGTTTTTGCCATCTACTTGTACTCCTCCACAAGGCGGTCGAGGATCTCGTTGAGGTCCTCCTTGGAACGCTGGACCTGCACGGCGGTGCCGTTGGAGTCCTCGTTGAGCGCCGCGGTGACTTCTTCGGACTGCCAGACGTCCACGATCTTTTCGTAGGTCTCGTTGTCCAGGTCGTCGCCGGAGACGGTGAAGACGTTGATGTACGGCTCCGCCAGCTCCGAGTTCGGGTCGTCCGCGGCCACGGAGGAGGCCGGGTCGATGCCGGCGCGCTGCAGCCAGTTGTTGTTGATGACCGCCGGGCGGCCCTCGTTGTAGGCGTTCGGCGTCTGGGAAGCGTCCACGGCGACAACCTTGACCTTGGAGGCGTCCTTGTCGATGTCGGCCGGGGTCGGCGTCAGCTTCGGCGCGCCGTCGCGCAGGGTGACCAGGCCAGCCTGGACCAGCACGTTGATCGCGCGGCCCTGGTTGGACGGGTCGTTCGGGATGGCGATCTCAGCGTCCTCGATGCCGTCGAGGGAGTCGTGGTCCTTCCAGTACAGGCCCAGGACATTGATCTCGCCGGAGCCGATGATGCGCAGGTCCTTGCCGGAGGTGGCGTTGTACTGGGCCTGGTAGTTGATGGTCTGGAACTTCGAGATCTCAATCTGGCCCTCGGTCTGCGCCGGGTTGACCTGCGGGTACTCGGTGAACCGGACGATGTCCAGGTCGATGCCTGCCTTCTGCGCCTCGTCGGCGAAGACACTCCAGGCCTTCAGGTCGGCGTCGGTGGTGCCGATCTTCACGGTGACCTTGTCGCCGTCGCCATTGCTTGTCGACGACTCCGTCTCCGACGAGCAGGCCACCAGCCCGGTGGCCGCGATGAGCGATGCCGCCGCAGCGGCGATAACGCGCTTGGTACGCATGACGCGTGCTCCTTTTGCTTAGTTGGGGGTGTGTGGAGACTTACTTGTTCTGGAGGCGGTCCAGAATCTCGTTGAGCTCAGCCTGCTCGCGGTAGACCGGCACGGAGGTGCCCTTGGAGTCCTTCGCCGCAGCCTCGGCGACCTCCGGGGTCTGCCACAGCTCGACCAGCTTGTTCAGGGTCTCGTCATCGATGTCGTCGGCCTGGGCGGCGAAGACGTTGATGTACGGCTCAGCCTCCTTGGACTCCGGGTCGTCCTGGAAGACGGCCAGGCCCGGCTCGATGCCGGCGCGGTCCAGCCAGGTGTTGTTGATGATGGCCGGCTTGCCCTCGTTGTAGGCGGACGGGGTCTGGGACGCGTCCACCGGGGTGACGGTGACCTTGGAGGCGTCCTTGTCGATGTCGGCCGGGGTCGGGGCGAGCTCGTCCGCAACGCTGTCGCGCAGGGTGAGCAGGCCCGCCTGGACCAACACGTTGATGGCGCGGCCCTGGTTGGACGGGTCGTTCGGGATGGCCACGGACTCGCCGTCGATGCCGTCGATGGAGTCGTGGTCCTTCCAGAACAGCGCCAGCGGCACGATCTCGGTGGAGCCGACGACGCGCAGGTCGTTGTTGGAGGCCCTGTTGTACTCGGCGAGGTACTTGATGTGCTGGAACTTGTTCACGTCCAGCTCGCCCTGCGCGAGCGCCTCGTTGACCGGGGAGTAGTCGGAGAAGGAGACGATGTCCAGGGTGATGCCGTTGTCCTTGGCCAGGTCCTTGAACACGCGCCACGCTTCCTGGTCGGCCTCGGTGGTGCCGATCTTGACGGTGACGTTGTCGCCGTCCTTGGCGGCGGTGTCAGCGGTGTCGTCGGACTCGTTGGAGCAGGCGACCAAGCCCGTGGTGGCGAGGGCAGCCGCGGCAACGGTTGCGAGGGTGCGCTTGATACGCATTGGGGTCTCCTTGGGTAGGGAATCTATGACGGGTCAGAATCTAGCACCCTATGTACCGCTTAGTCTATTTTTTAGAACGAAGCAGTTTGCGCTTCTATGCCTGGGCCAATAAAAGCGCAGCTTGTCCGATGTTGTGCAACGCCGTTCGAAGGTGGTCTGACTCTGCGCTCGCATCCAACTTCATCCTGCAGTCCAGGTCGCGGCATACCCAAAGAAGGTGCCATGCAAGATCGTCCCAATTTGGTGCGCCGGTGAGGAAAGTGCATCCATTTTTGGTTACCTCTAGGTCGGTGCGATAGGGAGGGGGGATCCGTTCGGCCACCAGCTCGGGTGAGCTTTCCAGCTCCACACGGATGACGCAGGGATAGCGTTTTGTGATATCGCTGCTGAAGTCCGGGGGTGGTGGAACCTTCGGGGTGAAACCCCAGCATGTTGTTTGTGCGTTGCTTATTCGGTCGAGGCGAAAAGTGCGCCAGTCGTCTCTGCTTTTGTCAAATGCTTGGAGATACCAGAGCTCGCCTTGGGTCATGAGCCGGGCTGGTTCAACTTCCCTCGTGGATGATGTGCCGTTGGGCTTGCTGTAGGTGAAACGTACGAGCGTGTGGTCCTGCTGTGAAGTGGCGAGTTGGGTGAGTAGTTGTAGTTCGACGGTCGGGCGCTCATAGGGGAGCGCTGTTGTCGCGTTATCAACCGCTGATGCTAGGGCTCGCAGGTGGGGCGGCAAGATGTGATCAATCTTGGCCAAGGCGCGAAGCGCAGCTGCTCCAGCGTTGTCGGTGCCGTTCAGGGCCGTCATGCGCAGACTCGCGACGAGCGCGACGGCCTCGGTGTCGTCGAGGAGTAGGGGTGGTAAATGGCGACCAGTGCCCAATTGATAGCCGCCCTCGATCCCGCTGCTGGAATTGACCGGGTAGTCCATATCGCGCAACCGCGCGATATCGCGTCGCACTGTGCGCTCTGTGACGCCGAGCTCAGCGGCGAGGGCGCTTGCTTGCCACGTGGTTCGCGCTTGCAATAGTCCCAAAAGCTGGAGCACGCGCTGCGTCGTATTTGCCATGCGGTCATTCTTCTCCATGCTGCGGACAAAAGCTGTCCTCAACGGGGCTTAAGGTTCCGGTTGGAAGGTGATCGACAGGAAGGAATACCGATGTATTTTCCGCGCAAAGACAATGAGTTAGACACGCTTTGTAACTATCTTGACGTGCAGTTAGATGCGCTGCGGGCTAGCGCGTTTGGGCTTGACGACGATGCTGCGAGGCGCACTCCACTCCGCAGTGCGCTGAGCATTAGCGGACTGCTCAAACACGCCACGTTTGTCATGGTGGGGTCGCTTTCCGGTGCCGGTGTTGCCGGGTATGAATACTCACAGGCCGACTTTGCAGCCAGCTTTACGCCGACTGCCGAAGAGACGCTGGACCGCATCTTGGAACGCTTCGATTGCGTGCGAGCTGACTATATGGAGATGTGTCGCGGTGGTGACCTTGAGGCGGAACTGCCGGTGGGGCCGTTCCCGTGGTACGGCATGGATGAGCCGCAGGTAGCTAAGTTGCGCTACATCTACGTGCATGCGGTGGAGGAGTTCGCCCGCCATGCCGGGCATGCGGACATCATTCGGGAGCAGATTGACGGTGCGCAGGCTGCAGAGTTGCTTGCGGCGATCGAGGGGTGGGAACCGAACGAATACATCACCCCTTGGAGTGAGTAGCACACAGTTTCGAGCAGTGGTAGCGTCCCCTCCATGAGGTTCAACGGGGGAGCGCCGCTGTCGTGGTCGCGGCTCGAACGCATCCTCTCCGGCCGCCCCGGCCCGGAGCCGGTGCCGGTCGGCCACACCGGCACGCCCGCAGGCGGCGCGTACGGCAAGGCGGAGTCGACGTCTCCATCGCGCGAGCGATGCCTATCGACGACACCGTTCGCCGAGCTGCACACCGTCAGCTCGTATAGCTTCCTCGGCGGGGCGAGCGAACCGGAGGACTTGGTGGCCCGGGCCGTTGAGCTGGGGCTGAGCGCGGTGGGGCTGCTGGACCGGGACGGGTTCTACGGCGCGGTGAAGTTCGCGGAGGCGGCCGCCGCGGCCGGGCTGGACACCGTCTTCGGGGCTGAGCTGACGTTGGGCGACACCGTCCTGCCCGTGATCGCCCGCGGGCCGGAGGGCTACAAGCGCCTCTCCCACCTGATGGCGGACGCGCACATGGCCACCCGCGAGAAAGACAAGGTGGCCTACCCGCCGCTGGAGCTCATCGGCGACCAGCTGGGCAGCACCTGCGTCGTGCTTGCCGGCTGGCGGTGGGCGGAGGAAATCGACCACCTGGTCGACGTCTTCGGCGCGGACAATGTGGTGCTGGAGTACGAGGTGTCCATGACGCCCGAGGACGCGGACCGGCACGCAGCACTAGACCGGGCGCGAAACGCGCACGCGGAAAAACACGCAGCGCAGCTCCCTGCCATCGTCACTGCGGCACCGGCCGCGGCCACGCGCGACCAGGCCCGGCTGGCCCAGGCGAAGCGGGCGCTGGCCAGGCGCGAGTCGCTGGCCCAGGCGCACGGGGACTTGCACCCGATGGGGGCGAATTGGCTGCGCTCCGGCGACCAGCTCCAACGCATGTATCCGGGGTGCGAGGACAAGCTTGCCTACAGCGTCGAGCTGGCCAAACGCTGCGCTTTCACCCTTGACCTGGTCGCGCCGGAGCTGCCGCGCTATCCCACGCCGGACGGCCGCAGCGAGATGGAGCATCTGCGGGGACTCACGCTGGCGAGTGCGCAGTTTCGCTATGCGGCGAGGGGGCCGGAGGTGCGTCGAAAAGCAATGGCCCAAATCCGCTACGAGCTGGAGGTGATTGAGGAGCTGAATTTTCCCGGCTACTTCCTCATCGTGTACAACCTGGTGGATTTCTGCGCGAGGCAGAACATCATGTGCCAGGGGCGCGGGAGTGCGGCGAACTCGGCGGTGTGCTTCGCGCTGGGGATCACCAACGTGGAGCCGATCGAGGCGGGGCTGCTGTTCGAGCGGTTCCTCTCGCCGGACCGCGACGGCCCGCCCGACATCGACTTGGACATCGAGTCGGGCCGGCGCGAGGAGGTGATCCAGTACGTCTACGACACCTACGGGCGCGACAACGCGGCGCAGGTGGCCAACGTAATCACATACCGGACTAAGGGCGCGGTGCGCGACGCCGCTCGTGCTTTGGGGTTCGCGCAGGGCGCGGCTGATAGTTGGGCGAAGGGGATGGCGGAGGTGCCGGAGGGCGTCGAGAAGCTTGCGGCGCAATTCAAAGGGCAGCCGCGCCACCTGGGCATTCACTCCGGCGGTATGGTGATTTGCGACCGCCCGATTGCGGACGTGGTGCCCGTGGAGTGGGCGCGGATGGAAAACCGCTCGGTGGTGCAGTGGGACAAGGACGACTGTGCGTCTGCCGGCCTGGTCAAGTTCGACCTGCTCGGCCTGGGCATGCTGGAGGCGCTGCACCACATGGTGGATCTGGTGGAGGAAACCACGGGCCGCACGGTGCACTTGTGGGAGCTTCCGCTTGACGACGCCCACGTGTACGACATGCTCTGCCGCGCCGATTCCGTCGGCGTGTTCCAGGTGGAATCGCGCGCGCAGATGGGCACCCTGCCCCGGCTGAAGCCGCGCCGGTTTTTCGACCTGGTGGTGGAGGTGGCGCTGATCCGCCCGGGCCCGATCCAGGGCGGGTCGGTGCACCCGTATCTGCGGCGGCGCGACGGGCTGGAGCCGGTGGAGTACGACCACCCGGTGCTCGAGCGCGCCCTGGGCAAGACGCTGGGCATCCCGCTGTTCCAGGAGCAGCTCATGCAGATCTGCGTGGATGCGGCAGGCTTTTCCGGCCGCGAGGCGGATGCGCTGCGGCGGGCCATGGGGTCGAAGCGTTCACCGGCTCGCATGGCGGCGTTGAAGTCGCGGTTTTTCGAGGGGTGCTGGCGCACCAACGAGATTGGCTCGGAGGTCGCCGAGCGGCTGTGGCAGAAGATCGTGGCCTTCGCCGCCTACGGGTTCCCGGAGTCGCACTCGCAGTCGTTCGCCTCGCTGGTGTACTTCTCCGCTTGGTTTAAGCGCCACTACCCGGCGGAGTTCTGCGTGGGGCTTTTGCGCGCGCAGCCGATGGGGTTCTACTCCCCGCAGTCTTTGATCCAGGACGCGCGCCGCCACGGGGTGGAGGTGCTGCCGGTGTGCGTGAACAACTCCGGGTGCGAGGCGCTGTGCGTGGACTCCTCGACGATCCGGGTGGGGTTGAACCTGGTGCGGGGCCTGGGTGCGGATGCGGCATTGCGGATTGAACAGGCCGCGCCTTTCGACGGGATCGCGGACCTGGCGCGCCGGGCCGACCTGTCCGTGGAGCACGTCGAGGCGCTGGCTCGGGCGGGGGCGCTGGACTGCTTCGGGGGCACGCGCAGGCAGGCGCTGTGGCAGGCGGGCGTGGCCGCCACGGAGCGCGAGGGCATGCTGCCCGGGTTGTCCTCGGTGGTGGCGCCGTCGCTGCCGGGCATGAACCCGTTTGAGCTGATGGCCGCCGACGTTGCGGCCACCGGTGTCACGCCGGGGGTCATGCCGGTGGAGATGGTGCGCACAGCGCTGTCCGCGCAGGGCGTGGTGCCGGCCTCGGAGCTTCTGCACGGCGTGGAAGACGGCACCCGCGTTCGCGTGGCCGGCGTGATCACGCACCGTCAGCACCCAGCCACCGCAGGCGGGGTGACCTTCTTGGGAATGGAGGACGAGACCGGGCTGATCAACGTGGTCATCTCCGTCGGGCTGTGGAACAAACAGCGGGTGTTAGCGCGCACCGCCAAGGCGCTGGTCGTGCGCGGGATCGTGCAAAACGCCTCCGGGGCGGTATCCGTGGTGGCGGACCGGCTCGAGCCACTGGCGATGGGGGAGCTGCTCTCCCGCGGGTCCCGGGACTTCCGGTGATGGGGTACAAGTGGAGCAGAGGGGGGAAATGAAAATTTCGACCAATCCGGTGACAAAAACCTCGGCGGAGATCATTCTGGGCTCGCTACCTGAAGCGAGACGACAAAGGTACATGGATCTCGCCGGGCAAAAAGGGCCTTTGGTTGCTGCTCAGATTTATCTCTGGAACTCCTATGTTGCTGCAGCGATTCTCCGAACCACAGGGTTTGCAGAGGTGCAGCTGAGAACAGTCATCGACGAAAGTTTTGCGGAGTGGAATATCCAACACGGCGGAACTCGGGAGTGGATTACCGACCCAGTTGATTTGCTCGCGACAGTGGTGGCACAGCCGAAAAGGCCGCTGAGGTCATTCGCCGATTTGAAAACTGCTGGGCCGAACCCTACCCATAATGATTATGTGGCTGGATTAAGTTTTGGATCGTGGACCCAGCTGTTGCCGACGTCCCATTACCAAAACGACAGAAATCCTCGGCACGTGCTGTGGGTCGAAGCGATCCGCCCACGGTTAACTCACGCGGATGAGACGAACTTTTCTTCTCGAGCAAATAGTTTGCGGACCATCCGAAACCGAGCTTCGCATCACAGGCCGATTATTTCGGAGGAGAATGCAGTGAGACAGGCGCACCAAGACAGCGTTGAACTCTGCAAAATGATTAATCCGAAACTTGGTGAGTGGCTTCGGCGTGAACGCTGGATTTTAGAAGCGCTCAACCAGTCACCACTGAAATGAGGACAGCCCCCACAACTGAGGTGGGGGCCGTTGCCTATTCGCCGGAAAACCCGGCTCCGTGGAAGAAATCGTACAGTGCGAAACAGGAGGTCGCAACTGTTTGGCACGCGAGGCGGCCCGATGCTCTAGCGTGTCGTCGTTGCCGTAAAACTGCGCTGGGCGGATACCGAACAGTGCGTCGACGGCACCGAAGCAGCAGGAGAACTTGTCGTAGTCCACACGGGTCGCGCGTTTTCTGGTGATGGGTGTGTGACCGGGTGGCTGTGCCGGGTGTTGGCTGTGGATGCTTACCCCAGGATGCTTACTTCTAAACGCTTACTTCTCGAGAGAGCCAGGGCGATGCCAGCCGCCGTACTCGATGGGTAAGCATCCTGGAGTAAGCATCTACGCCGAGTAAGCATCCTGGGGTAAGCATCTACGCCGGAACAGCCCAACCATCCCGGGCTGGTAGCGTGAGCGCCATGTCAGACGCACCGCTGCAGCCTTTGCCCACCTCGGTGGAGACGATGCACAAGGTCTCCCCGAAGCTGATGTGGCCGAAGCTGGTCAGCAACGCCATCTGGATGTTCTTCGTCTGCGGCGGGCTCTACCTCTGTTACCGCGAGTGGGGCTGGGGTTTTCTCATCCCGCTGGGCCTGTTCGGCGTCTTTTTCATCTGGCGGTTCTTCCTCATCCCGTTCCAGGTGCGCAACATGGGCTGGCTGGAAACCGACAATGAGCTGGTGTTGAGCAAGGGCAAGATGTTCCACACCATCACGGTGATCCCGTACGGGCGCATCCAGTTCGTGGATGTGGAGTCCGGCCCGATCTCCCGCTCCCTCGGCCTGAAGGAGCTGAAGGTGCACACGGCGTCGAGCTCGTCGGATTCGGATCTTCCGGGCCTGCTCGCGGAGGACGCCGACGCGTTGCGGGACCGCCTGGCCGTCAAAGCCCGCGAGCGGATGAGCGGCCTGTGAGCACTGAGCACACCACGCCCGGCATGGAGGGCTACCGCCGCATCCACCGCCTCACCCCGCTGCTTCGCGTGTGGGCGTTCGTGCTGGCCCTGGCCACGATCGCGCTGTTCAACTTCACCATGCCTATCTATCACTGGGCGCAGCGCGAAAACGTCGGCGCGCGCGAGATCGCGTGGGCGGCGGCGGGTGCCGTCGCCGCACTCGCGGTGATTTTCGCGGTCTCCCAAATCTGGTGGCGCCGCAGCGGCTTCAAAATCGGCGAGGAGGAGGTAGAGGTGCGCCGCGGCGTGCTGACCAACCAGGTCCGCGCCGCGCGCTTCGACCGCATTCAGGCCGTCGACGTCATCGAATCCTTCGCGCCGCGCATCTTCGGCCTCGCGTCGGTGCGCATCGAGGCCGCCGGCAACGCGCAATCCGCCATCGACATCACCTACCTGCCGCGCGATGAAGCGGAGGAGGTGCGCGCGCAACTGCTGCGCCGCATCGGGGGACCGCAGAAGCAATTGCCTATCGACGCCTCCGGCCCGAACCTCGTCCCCCCAATCCCGATCCGCAGGTCGCTTATCGGCACCGCGTTCCAGATGTCCACGCTGTTCACCATTGCGTGGGCGTTCGTGCCGATCTGGACGGACCTGACCGCCGCGGCGATCATCCCGGTGCTGGTGGGGTTCCTGCCACGGATCTGGCGCACCATCGACCAGTCCTGGCGGTTCACCTGCACCAAGGAGGGGGAGATGTTCCACCTCACGTACGGGTTGGCCAACCGCCGTCGTCAAGCGGTGCCACGCTCGCGCATCCACGCGGTGCAGCTGCGCCAGCCGATGTTCTGGCGGCTGTTCGGCTGGTGGACCGTCTCCGTTGTGGTGGCGGGCTACGGCTCGGAGCGCAACAAGCAGACCGGCACCTCGAAGCTTCTGCCGGTGGGCACGTGGGAGCAGGCAAAGGCGATGGTGGACGCCATCGGGCCGATGACTGGCAGCGACCTGACGGACCTCGCCGGCGCCGACTACCGCTCGCCGCGCAGCGCCCGGTGGGTCTCGCCGATCGATTGGAAGCGCCAGACCGTCACCATCCGCGACGGCGCAGTCGCCGCGACGGCCGGCCGGCTGGGACGCTGGTACCAGATGGTGGAAACCCCCCACATCCAGGAACTGGCGTTCGAGCAGGGCCCGCTGCAGCGCGTCCTCGGCCTGGCCAACGTGGACCTGGACATGGTGCCCGGCCCGTTCAGTGTCTCCCTGCGCGATGTGGGGGAGGCGCAGGCGCGTGAAATCGTCGATAAGCTGCGGGCCCGCAAGCTCCCGCCGATGCAGGTCACGGACCCCTTGTCAGATGCCGCCGACGAACCCGAGCTGGCGCCACGCCTCGTAGACGGCGACTGACGCGGAGTTGGTCAGGTTCATGCTGCGCCGCGCCGGCAGCATCGGAATGCGCACCTCGCGCGTGATCCGCGGGTGGGCGAGGTGCTCAACGGGAATGCCGTTGGCCTCGTTGCCGAACAGCAGCGCGTCGCCGTCCTGATACGACACCTCGTGGTAGCGGTGCTCGGTGTGCGCGGTGAACGCGAAGATGCGCGAATCGGGGATGGTATCGAAGCAGGCGTCGATGTCCGGGTGGATGATCACGTCCGCCAGGTCGTGGTAGTCCAGGCCGGCGCGTTTGAGGTGCTTATCGTCGAAGTTGAAGCCGAGCGGCTCGACGAAGTGCAGCTGCGCCCCGGTGTTGGCGGCGAGGCGGATGGCGGCGCCGGCGTTGCCGCCGATGGCCGGGTTGTCGTAGATCAGGTGGAGCACGCCTGACAGTCTAGGATTGGGGCCGTGACTGCGATCAAACTGGACGGAAAACTCTACCGCGAGGAGATTTTCGCGGATTTGAAGGAGCGCGTGGCTCGTCTCAAGGCTGAGCACGGCGTCACCCCGGGCCTGGCCACGGTGCTGGTGGGGGAGGACCCGGCGAGCCAGAACTATGTGGGCATGAAGCACAAGGACTGCGAGGAGCTGGGGATCGCGTCCATCATGAAGGAGCTGCCGGGCGATAGCACTCAGGAGGAGCTCGAGGCGCTTATCGACGAGCTGAACCACGACCCGGCCGTCACCGGCTACATCGTCCAGCTGCCGCTGCCGAAGCACCTGGACGAAAACCGCATCCTGGAGCTGATTGATCCGTCCAAGGACGCCGATGGGCTGCACCCGGTGAACCTGGGCAAGCTCGTGCTCAACGAGCCGGCGCCGCTGCCGTGCACCCCGAACGGCTCCATCAAACTGCTGGAGCGCTTCGGCGTGGATTTGAACGGCGCGATCGTCTGCGTGATCGGCCGTGGCGTGACGGTGGGCCGGCCGATCTCGCTGATGCTCACCGCCCGCGACGTCAACGCCACCACCGTGCTGTGCCACACCGGCACCAAGGACCTGGCCGCGGAGACCCGCCGCGCCGACGTGATCATCGCCGCCGCCGGAAAGCCGCACATGATCACCGCGGACATGATCAAGGAAGGCGCCGCGCTTCTCGACGTCGGCGTGTCCCGCGTCGACGGCAAAACCGTCGGCGACCTGCACCCGGACGTGTGGGAGAAGGCCGGCTGGGTCTCCCCGAACCCGGGCGGCGTGGGCCCGATGACGCGCACGTTCTTGGTGCGCAACATCGTGGAAAACGCGGAACGCCAAGCCGGCATCGGCCAGGACGCCAGCTAGGGCGTGAGCCGGTTTGGCAAGTAGCAGGATCCAGCTGCCTGGGAGCGACCGGTTGAGCACGGAGCTCCCGGACGGGCTGACGCTGGACAACCCCCACGACCGCGGCGCCGCGGCCTCGCCGTTGCCCGTTGTGGTGCAGCGGGTGATGGCCGCGCTGTTCGTGGTGGGGTTCGTGCTCTCGGGGATCTACGCGGCCACGGAGCACTGGCGCCGCGCCACGTTCACCCTGGGCGCGGCCATGCTGTGGCTCACCGTGATGCGCCTGACCTGCGATTCCAGGGTGATTGGCCTGGTGGCGGTGCGCTCAAAGCGTTTCGACGCGCTGTTTACCACGGCGCTCGGCGCGGCCATGCTGTGGCTGTCCTGGTCGGTGGACGCCCTGGGGTCGTAGCTCACCGACGCAGCGCCACTCAACATTCACCAGGTGTTCACCTTCGCGTCGGCTAGACGTCGGCAGGCGGTAACCTTGCGTCCCTAGTGTGCCACGGGTGAATTTTGGTAACGGTGCTGAAAACATTGCAAGCGATACGGCCCAGGTCTCCTTACAGGGAGTCCGGCGTGAGTTTGCGGACGGCACTGGGCTCCACGAGACGTCCCTGGACATCGCGAAGGGCGAGTTCGTCTCCATCCTCGGCCCCTCCGGCTGCGGCAAGTCCACGCTTCTACGCTGCATCGCCGGGCTGGAAACGCCGGACGCGGGCGTGATCGAGTTCGCCGGCCGCGAGGTGTTCGGCCCGAACACCAACGTGCCGGTGAACAAGCGCAACCTGTCCATGGTGTTCCAAGACCTCGCGCTGTGGCCGCACATGACCGTGGCTAAAAACGTCGAATTCCCGCTGACCACCGGCAAGCAGAAGGTGTCCAAGGCGGAGCGCGACAAGCGCGTGGCCCGCGCGATGGACATGGTGGGCATCGGCGCGAAGGCCGAGCAGTGCCCGAACGAGCTCTCCGGCGGGCAGCAGCAGCGCGTCGCCATTGCGCGTGCGCTCGTCTCCGACCCGGAGCTTTTGCTTATGGACGAGCCCCTGTCCGCCCTCGACGCCGCCCTGCGCACCCAGATCCGTTCCGAGCTGACCCGCCTGGCATACGAGCTGAACCTCACCGTCATCTACGTCACGCACGACCAGTCGGAGGCGCTGGCCATGTCCGACCGTGTCGCGGTGATGAACGCCGGCAACGTCGCGCAGTTCGCGGACCCGGTTGAGTTGTACGACCACCCGGCGGACGACTTCGTCGCCGGCTTCGTCGGCGTGACCAACACCCACGAGACCCTGCCGTCGAACCGGCCGGAGGACCTCGAGGTCACCCCGCTGCATGGAAAGCGACCGGATGTGCTTCCGGCGAACTCCATCGTCGGCGAGGTGGTGGAAAGCCAGTACACCGGCGGACGCTACGAAGTCCGCAGCGTCGTGCCGGGTGCGCCGGAGCCTTGGCTGGCCTACACCAGGCACCGCCTGGGCCGCGGCGACGAAGTACTGCTCACGCTCACCCCGCGTTCCTAATCCCGTTTCCCCTTTTACAGGAGATTTCCCAACATGAAGAAGATCATCGCAGCGCTTGCGGGCGCATCCGCCGCGTTCGGCCTGGTTGCCTGCGGCTCCGTCGAGTCCAACGACACCGCTGAGTCCACCGGCGCAAACGAGGCCAACGAGACCGTCGCCGCCGACGAGTGGAAGGCCCCGGAGGGCCTGTCCGGTTCCATCGACTACTACTCCGCAAACCCGCAGGGCCTGACCGACGCGCTGGTCGAGGCCTTCCAGGAGAAGACCGGCGTGACCGTCAACGTGTTCGCTGGCACCACCGGCGAGGTCACCGCCAAGATCAAGGCGGAGGAAGCCAACCCGCAGGCCGACGTGGTTTACCTGGCGTCCTGGAGCGCCGCGAACAAGCAGGCAGAAACCGGTGCGCTGGAGTCCTACAAGCCGGAGAACATCGATGCCGCCAACGCCGATTGGAACGCCGCGGACGACACCTTCCACGGCCGCGACGGCTCCGCGCTCGCACTGGTGGCGAACACCGACGTGGTCTCCGACATCCCGACCGACTGGGAGGACCTGGCAGACCCGAAGTACGCCGACCAGGTGATCATGCCGGATCCGCGCGAGTCCGGCACCGCCGCCGACCTGCTCACCGCCATGATCGCCGAGTGGGGCGAGGACAAGACCTGGGAGCTGTTTGACAAGCTCTTCGACAACGGCATGATCGTCCAGGGCGCCAACGGACCGGCGCTTGACCAGGTCACCTCCGGTTCCAAGGGTATCGTCTTCGGCGGCGTGGACTACTCCGCGTACTCCGCCAAGGGCAAGGGCGAGCCGCTCGAGGTTGTCATCCCGTCCTCCGGCACCACGGTCACCCCGCGCCCGGTGATGATCATGCAGTCCTCCGACAACATGGACGCCGCGAAGGCCTTCGTGGACTTCATGTTCTCCGAGGAGGCGCAGCAGATCTCCGCGTCCAAGAACATGATCCCGTCCAACAAGAACGTGGAGCCGAAGAACGGCCCGAAGCTGGCAGACATCAAGCAGATCTCCGACGACTGGGCCGCCATCTCCAAGGACTCCAAGAACGTCCGCGAGCAGTTCGCTGACCGTTACCTGAAGTAAAGGCACCAATGACGGCGAAGACGAAAACCAGCCCCGGGGTCTACCCGGTCCTGATCATCCTCCTGGTCCTGGTGGCGGCACCGCTGGTGTCCGTCCTGGTCACAGCGGTGACCGGCTACCGCGGCGAAGACTCTGCCCTGCAGAGCCTGCTGCGCCCGGAGATGCTGCGGGTGATCCGCAACACGGTCTGGCTTTCCGTCCTCGTCGTCTTCTTCGCCACACTCTTTGCGGCACCGCTGGCCTTCTTCCGAGCCTGGACGCCCATGCGGCGCGCAGGGTGGGTGGAAGTGCTGGTCATGGTGCCGTTTATGACCCCGCCGTTCGCCGCGGCGATGGCGTGGATGGACTTCACCCGCCTGCGCGGCGTGGCGGACATGCTGTTGGGGCCCACGCTTGGCGACGCCGTCCGGTCCGCCATCAACTCAGTGTGGGGCATGGGCTTCATCATGGCCGCTGAACTCTTCCCGTTCCTCTACCTGATCCTGCGCAACGCGTTCGCGTCGATCCCGGCCTCGCAGCTGGAGATGGCGCAGGTGGCGGGTGCGAGCCGGTGGCAGCAGTTCAGCCGCGTGGTCGTGCCGGCGGTGGTCGGTCCGTACTCGCTCGGCGCGCTGATCGTCTTCATCAAGGCCGCCGGCGAGTTCGGCACCCCGGTCACCCTCGGCAACGCGATCGGCTACGAGGTGCTCGTTTCCTCGATCTACCAGGACGTGACCATCGACCCGCTGAACTTCTCCAAGGCGGCGGCGTCCTCCAGCGTGCTGTTCACGCTCGGTGTGATGGCGTGGGCCATCCAGCAGTGGGCGGGCAGGGGAGTGCTCGCCACGGGCGGCAGGGTGTCTCGCGCGGTCAACCTTCGGCCGTCGAGAAGCATGATGGCTCTTGCCTGGCTGTACACCGCGGTGGTGTTCACGCTGAGCGTGTTCATCCCGTACATCTCCATCATCCTGGCGGCGATGACCATCCTGCGCTCCAAGCCGCCGACACTGGACAACCTCACGTTCGACTACTTCCACATCGTGCTGACCATGCCGTCCGGGCAGGAGGCGCTGACCCGCTCCATCGTGCTCGGCGCCATCGGCGCGACAACCGCGGTGATCCTGGCGCTGGCGGTGACGGTGTTCACGATGCGCAGCCGCCGCTGGCCCGCGCGCGTCTCCGACTTTTTGGCCGTGGCGCCGGACACCGTGCCCGGCATTGTGCTGGCGATCGGCTTCATCCTCCTGTGGAACTCGCCGAAGCTGCCGTTTACCCCGTACGGTTCGCAGTTGATCCTGGTTATGGCGTTTACGGTGCTGTTTGTGCCGATGGCGGTGCAAAACATCAAAACGTCCGCCGCCGCGATGTCGCCGACGCTGTCGGAGGCCTCCGCCGTCGCCGGCGCGACGTCCTGGCAGACGTTTACCCGCGTCACCCTGCCGATGCTCGCGCCCGGTATCTTCGCCGGCTGGCTGCTCGCGTTCTTCGTGGGCATCCGCGAGCTGGTCATGTCCTCGCTGATCCGCCCGACGCGCATCAACCTGCTCGCGCCGTGGATCATGAACCAGTTTGAGCAGGGCCACCGCGCCGAAGCCATGGCGATGACGCTGATCGGCGTGGGCACCTCCACCGTCGTGCTTGTGCTGATCCGCTGGTGGCAGGGCAAAAGTAGCGCACACGTTCGGTAATTTGGCACTGCGTGTCGGCGGGCTTCGTAGGGTTGAAGCTGTCGTTTCCCCAGGAGGTCCCGCATGACAGATTCCCACCCGAGTATTTTCTCGTTCACCACCGACATCCCCGGCACCGAGGTTGAGGTCACCGTGTCGGTGAAGTCGATTTACGAGGACGAACCGTCTCCCCAGCAAATTGATTTTGCCCGCAAGATGACGGCCGAGCTGTCGGCCGCTGTGTCCGAGTACACGCCAGTGCAGCCGTGGCGTACCGAGTCTTTGGATGCCTACGTCGTGCTGGCCAACACCCACCAACTGCTGGATTTGGGGCGCGATTCCGTTGACACCACCCCTTCACAGGCGCGCCGCTACTTCGCGGAAGCCGCCGACAACCTAGAGATTCTCAAAGAATGGGACCCACGCTTCACCACCGCGTACTACCAGGCCAGGAAGTGCGAACAGGCGGCCGGCAACTTCCTCATGGGTGAGCTCGAGGAGTTCCACGATTGCTTAGAGACGTGGATGCCAACGCGTCTGGGAGGCGACAGTCCCACAGAGCGAGTCGTGGTGGTGGACGATTTGCAGACGCAGGAAAGCTTCGCCGCCACGCTCACCCCGGACCACGAGGCGGTGAGCGTGAACATGCTGGACGCGGACGAGGTGGACGATTACTTTGCGGTCGGCCGTACCGTGTACCCGGTGCCGATGTACCCGGACGGGACGGTGATTTCGCGGCTTGCCACCTCGGTCTACGTCGACGACATGCGCATCACCTACCTTGTGCACACCGAAGATGAGGCGTTTCCGTTGCTGAAGGAGCTCGGCGAGACCGCCGAAGAATTCTGTAGTCTCACCTGCGGTTACACGCCGGTGGAGTACTACACCGAACTCGCCTACGCGAAGCAGCTGGACAACCTGGTGTATTCCCCGCGCTTCGACGAGGACGGGGTGTACCGCCGCAACCTGCTGGACATGTACGCGTACTCGTTGTCGGTGATGAGCAACTTTGACGAGGTGTATGAAGTGCCCCGCGACTTGGCCCGCAGCGCGGCGAAGCTCAACGAGGAGATGCGTGTCGACGCAGCAGTCGAGCTGGCCCGCACCATTGGGCACTGGCTGCCACGCGACATCTCGGAGCTCATCCCGCGCGGCTGGACCGACGCCAGCAACCAGGAATTCTCGCTTGCACTTGAAGATGGGCTGAACCTGCTCCCGGGCAGCCGATTCGTGGCGGTGTTCGACCACCAGTCGCCAGAAGAGTACGGGGAGACGTGCTTGCCGAACCGGGAGCAGCTATACCCGTTTGTGTACGGGCATGTGGCGGAGGCGGACATCTTCGACCTGCGTCACGCCCAGATTTTCCTGGGCGACGTGTAGCCCGCGGATATCCTGGCACCATGCCTAACCACGCAGCCGACCCCGTCCTCGTTGTCGCCGACATCCACCTCGGCCGCAAGCAACACGGCGACAAGAAGACCGGCCCCGGCATCGACTGGGCGCTGGGCACCCTGCAACGCGGCGCGGAGGCGGGCGCTCGGCACCTGGTCATGCTGGGCGACGTCATCGACCGCAAGCGGTTCGCGGACGCGACATACGGCGAGGTCACCCGGTTTTTCGCCCGCGGGCTCGAGCTGTTCGACACCGTCGTGTTCATCGCGGGCAACCACGACGTGCACCACGATCTCACAGAAACCATCCCGGACGGCGTGATCGTCGCAAGGCAAGAGCCCCAGACCATCCGGGCG
>NZ_JAKRMZ010000017.1:0-59464 GCF_022345915.1 Corynebacterium sp. ACRQP
TGTTACTCACCCGTTCGCCACTCGAGTACCCCTGCAAGCAGGAGCCTTTCCGTTCGACTTGCATGTGTTAAGCACGCCGCCAGCGTTCATCCTGAGCCAGGATCAAACTCTCCACAAAAACGTTTCAGGAAGAAACAGGCCGTGAAAAGCCCAAACCCAACCAAAAAC
Source organism: Corynebacterium sp. ACRQP (assembly GCF_022345915.1). NCBI lineage: Bacteria > Bacillati > Actinomycetota > Actinomycetes > Mycobacteriales > Corynebacteriaceae > Corynebacterium > Corynebacterium sp. ACRQP. The sequence continues at coordinate 169 of NZ_JAKRMZ010000017.1, forward strand.
AAACCAAACACCAACACCCAAAACCTGGGCATTAAGTGACTGGCACAATCCAAAAATTACAAAGGTTCACACCAACCCCCAACCCGACGGGGCACAAAGGAGGCTGGTCAAAAAATACGTGAAACATGTTCAACCACACCCCACGCACACTGAACCAAACAGATGACGCGATTAGTCATTGGAATTCAACCACGCCACCACCGGCACACACCCACAACAGGGCACACACCACACAGTGCACAAAAGGCAGGCAAACACACCCACGCAACAAAAGTACATTGGCACACTATCGAGTTCTCAAACAACACCAGCACACCCACCAACCAGAACCAAAAACGATCCCAGCCGGAAAAAGCGGCTTCGTCAGAAGCTACACAACCAACCAACCAAAAGTCAAACTCACGTTAAACCCCAGTTAACCAGAACGTAACCCCTATTCACTTAAACCATTCCCTCCAACCGGCCGAACCGCTCAGAAGCAACGGATGGATATATAACCACGAAGCTAAAAAGCACACAAATCAGCAGCGCAGCCGCCCTTTTAGTGGTACGCGGCGATCGGCCCATGCGGGCCATCGATCACTTGCACCGGGGTATTGAAGATCTCGGTGAGCAAGTCGTCGCGCATGATCTCGTCCACCGTGCCGAAGGCGAAGACCTGCCCGTCCTTCGCTGCGCAGATGTAGTCGGCGTAGCGGGCCGCGAAGTTGATGTCGTGCAGCACGATGACGATGGTCCGGCCGAACTCGCGGGCCGCGGAGTGCAGGTGCTGCATCATTTCCACGGAGTGGGAGATGTCCAGGTTGTTCAGGGGCTCGTCGAGAAGCACGTAGTCCGTCTCCTGGCAAAGCACCATCGCAACGTATGCGCGCTGACGCTGACCGCCGGAAAGCTGGTCCAGGTAACGGTGCTCGAGTTCGCGCAGGCCGAAGAAGTCGATGTAACGGGAGATGATCTCCTCATCCTCCTCCGTCAGGCGCCCGCCCGAGTACGGGAAGCGGCCGAATCCCACGAGCTGGCGCACGGTCAGGCGGGTGACAAAGTGGTTTTCCTGCCGCAGGATCGAAACCACTTTGGCCAGGTCCTTCGGGTTGGAGGAGGTAACGTCCATCTGCCCGATGTGCACGGAGCCGGAATCCAGCGCCAAGAGTCTGCCGATCATGGTCAGAAGCGTCGACTTGCCGGCGCCGTTCGGCCCCACCAAAGCGGTGATGCCGCCGGCCGGGATTTGCAGTGAGACCGGCCCGATGGCGGTGTCGTCGCCGTAGGCCTTGCTCACATCGTTGAGCTCGATCACAGTCTCCCCTTCCGTAGGACGACGATGAGGAACGTCAGGCCGCCGACCAGCTCGATGATGATGGAAACGACGCCCTGGGCGTAGAAGATGTGGTTCATGATGAAGTACGCGCCCGCCAGGATGCAGTAGCCGAGCAGCGCAGCCATGGGGAACACGTAGCGGTGGTCGTAGGTGTCCGCGAACTGGTACGCAAGTGTGGCCACCAGGAACCCGAGGAAGGTCATCGGTCCGACGAGCGCGGTGGACACCGCCATCAGAACCGAGACCAGCACGAGGGTGTACACCGCGTGCTTTTTATGGTTGACACCCAAGTTCACGGCCACGTCTCGGCCCAGGCCGAGCACGTTGAGGCGTCGCGAGTTCATAAACATCAACCCGGCGGCCACCAGCACCAGCGGCACGGCCAGCGGGTAGTAGGCTGGGTCCGCGTTGTTCACGGAGCCGAACAGCCGGGCGGTGAGCAGGTCGAACTCGCTGGGCGTGAGCAGGCGCTGCATGAACGTCGACACGCTGCCCAGTCCCCCGCCGAGCACGATGCCGACGAGCAGCATGGCGTGCATGTTCGGGTTGTCGCCGGCGAGCAGCCACGTGTACAGGATCAAACTCAGCCCCACCATGAGCACGAGCTGGACCACGAACATCTCCAGCGTGCGGGCGTTATTCAGCCCCGCGGCGCCGAGGAAGTACACGGTTGAGGTGTGAATGGCCACGTACAGCGACTCGAACCCCATGATGGACGGGGTGATGATGCGGTTGTTGGTCACCGTCTGGAACGCCACTGTCGCCACGGCCTGGCAGACCGCCACCACCGCCATCGCAATGACGGAGTTCATGCGGCGCTCCGCGATCAGCCAGTAGCCGCGGGTGCCGAACTCCATGGGGTTTCCCCACGACAGCAGGCCTGCGGTGAACAGCAGCGCGGCCACCACCAGCGCGCCTACAACGAGCCAGTAGCGCCGTTTGCTTTTCGACGTTTGGAACGCCCCGACCTCGCGCATTACCTCACGCATTCTGACCCCGCCTCACAATCAACGCGATAAACACGGCGGCACCAACCACACCGAGGATCACGGACACCGGCATCTCGAACGGCGCAATGACGATGCGTCCGAGTAGGTCGCACAGCGTCACCACCCCGATGCCGGTGAGGCAGACCCAGGGCAGGTTGGACCGGAGGTCGTCGCCACGCAGCATACTCACGATGTTGGGGACGATGAGCCCGAGGAATGGGAGGTTGCCCACGACAACCGTGACCACGCCGGTGGCCACCGCGACGAGGCTGGTGCCCACGAGCACGATCCGGTTGTAGTTCAGGCCGATGTTGGTAGCGATGTCTTCGCCGAGGCCGGCTGCGGTGAGGCGGTCGGCGTAGAAGAACACGGCGACGACCACGAGCAGCACGACCCAGAGGATCTCGTACTGGCCGGCGATCACGCTGGTGAACGAGCCCGCGAACCACACACCGAGGGACTGCAGCAGGTCAGTCTGCAGCGCGATGAAGGTGGACACCGCGCTGACCACTGCACCGAGCATGATGCCCACGATCGGCACCACCAGACTGGAGCGCAGCGTGACGCGCCGCAGGAACGCGAAAAACACCATGGTGCCGATGAAGGCGGCGCCGACGGCGAACAGCATGCGCGTCATCACGGAGCCGTCCGGGAACAGCAGAAACGACGCCAGCAGTCCCAGCCCGGCCCACTCGGTGGTGCCGGTGGTGGTGGGTTCGACGAAGCGGTTCTGGGTGAGCATCTGCATGATCAGCCCGCTCATCGCCATCGCCGCGCCCGCGAGCACCAGCGCGATCGTGCGCGGCACGCGGGTGGCGCGGAACATTTCCCAGCCGTCCTCGGTGCCCAGGATGTCGTACTGCCCCACCATCAGCGACGCCGCAAGCAGGGCTAGAACAAGGACGACACCCGCCCCCAGCTTCCAGTCCAGAAGCTTGGGGCGGGTGGTGGTCGTTGTATCAGTCATCGCAGACAGACTACTTGGCGGCCTCGAGTTGCTCGGAGATCTGGTTCAGAATCTCGGTGTAGGTGATGATGGACTCGTTGGTGTAGGTGTCCGCCGGGGCGACGTAGACGTGGCCGTCCTTGACCGCGGTGACGTTCTTCAGCGGTGCGGAGTCGTTGATCACGGACAGCGCCTCCGGGGAGTCGGTGATGGACTTCACGCCTGCGTCGCGGTCCAGCACGAGCAGCCAGTCCGGGTTCGCGCCGGCGATGGCCTCGACGGAGATGTCGTCGCCCTGGTGGTCGTCGGAGGCGTTAGCCACCTCAAGCGCCGGGGTGAAGCCGATCAGGTCGAACAGCGGGCCCCACACGCGGCCCACGCCCGGCGCGACGTAGCCGATCTCTCCGCCGGAGACGTTCAGTGCCATGACCTTCTGCTCCGGGTCGTAAGCGTTGCGGGCGCGCTGGACAGCCTCGGTAAATTCCTGAACTGCCTGCTCAGCCTCGGCCTGCTTGCCAAAGACATCGCCCAGCTCCAGGGTCTGGCGGATCAGCTCGCGGTCGAACGGCTCGCCGTCGCGCGGCTCGAAGTCCAGCAGCGTGGCGTCCGGAACCAGCTTTTCAATGTCCTGGTCGAACTGCTCGAAGCGCTGGCCGGAGACGATCACGTCCGGATCGGCGGCGACGATGGCCTCCAGGTTCGGCTCGCGGTGGTTGCCGATGTCGATGATGTCCTCGTCGTCCGCGATGCCCGGAATCGAGTTGGGCACAAGCTGACGCGCCGCGGCGACCGGCTTAATGCCCCAGGAATTCAGCAGCTCGAAGGAGCGGTTGTCCAGGGCGACCACGCGCTTCGGCGGGCTGGGCACCGTCTTCTCGCCGTAGTTGTCGGTGACGGTCACGGTGCCGTCGGAAGCATCATTGCTTGTCGACGCCCCTCCGGTCGCCGCCGTTTCCGAACCAGCGGCGGACTCAGAGTCCGTGCCGGATTCGGAGGTGGAGCATGCGCCCAGTGCGAGGGCGCCGGCGGCCGCGAGGGCGATGAGAGAGGTACGCGAGAAACGGGTCACGGTCGTCCTTCCGTTTAGTTCGTAAGGTAAGGGTTACCTGACCCACATTAGGCTAACCAAACTTTGCCGCCAAACCCCGGCCCTCCCCTAGGCCCTCTCGATCACAGCGGCAAGGCCCTGACCACCGCCGATGCACATGGTCACCAGCGCGCGCTTGGCGTCGGTACGGCGCATCCGATGCGCGGCGGTGACGACCATGCGCGCGCCGGTCGCACCCACCGGGTGGCCCAGCGAGATGCCGGAGCCCACCGGGTTCAAGCGCGGGTCGTCCTCGGAGATCCCCCACGCGTCCAGCACAGCGAGCGCCTGAGCGGCAAACGCCTCGTTCAGCTCGATCAGGTCGATGTCATCGAAGGTCAGGCCGAGGCGGTCGAACACCTTCTTCGTGGCGTCGACAGGCCCGATGCCCATGGTCTCCGGCGCCACGCCCGCCACGGCCCAGCCGCGCAGCACGGCGTAGGGGTCCAGGCCCAGCTCCTCGGCCTTGGCGCGGGTGGTCACGATCATCGCGGCGGCCCCGTCGTTCTGTCCCGAGGCGTTGCCGGCGGTCACCGTGGCACCCTCCAGGGACTTGCCCATCACCGGCCGCAGCTTCGCCAGTGACTCCTCGGAGGTGCCGGGGCGAATGTGCTCGTCCTTGTCCACCACCACCGGGTCACCCTTGCGCTGCGGCACCGACACCGGCACGATCTCCGCGTCAAAATCGCCGGCCTCCTGCGCCGCCGCCGCGCGCGCGTGCGACGCCACCGCCAGCTTGTCCTGGCGTCCGCGGTCGATGGAGTACTCCTCGCGCAGGTTCTCCGCGGTCTCGATCATTCCGCCCGGGATCGGGTGGTGCTTGCCGCCGGCCTGCTCGCGGCCTTCCTGCAGGCGGTCCTTCAGCTCCATGGTCCCGCCTTTGGCACCCCAGCGGATCTTGCCGTCCACGGTGTACTCGGTGTTGGACATGGATTCCGCGCCGCCGGCGACAATCAGGTCGGCGGCACCGGCGGCTACGTGCGCCGCGGCGGTGGCGATCGCTTGCAGCCCGGAGCCGCAGCGGCGGTCCAGCTGCATGCCGGGCACTTCCACGCCCAGTTCCGCGTCGAGTCCGACGACGCGCCCCAGCGCGGGTGCCGCACCGTTCGGCGAGGCCTGGCCAAGGATAATGTCGTCAATCACCTCGCCGGAGATCCCGGCATCCTCGATCACGGCCTTGACCACGGTCGCGGCCAGCTCCTGCACCGGCACGCCGACGAATGCGCCGCCGTAGCGCCCCACCGCGGTGCGTTTGGGGTTGCAGATGACAATATCTTTCGGGTCGCTCATGATGTCTCCTTCGGGGTTGTTGTGTGCAGGTCGCGCTCGATCGCGCTCGCCGTCGCCTGCAGCGGGGGCAGCAGCTTATCGACGACCTCCCGGTGCCCCACCGCACCCGCATGGGCCGACAGGTTCACCGCGGCGACGACTTTGCCGTCGCTGCCGCGGACCGGGCACGCCACGGAGCGCAGGCCCAGTTCGAGTTCTTGGTCGACGATGCAGTAGCCCTGCCTTTGGACGTCGATAAGCAATTGCTTGAGCGCATCTTTGCTGGTGACCGTCTCGGGGGTGATGGGCTCGAGCGCGGTGTCCGCGAGGTAGGCGTCCAACTGCGCGGACGGGAGGTCGGCGAGCAGCACGCGGCCCATCGACGTCGCGTAAGCGGGAAAGCGCGTGCCGATGGTGATGTTGACGCTCATGATGCGGTCCGCGGCGGCGCGGGCGACGTAAACAACGTCGGGGCCGTCGAGGACGGTCAGCGAGCACGACTCGTTGAGCGAGCGCGACAGCGCGTCCAGGTGCGGCTGCGCCATCGCCGGCAGTCCCAGGCTGGACAGGTACGAAAATCCCAGCTCAAGCGTCTTCGGCGTGAGCCAGAAAACGGTGCCGTCGCTGGCGGCGTACCCCTCCGCGACGAGCGTGTGCAGGAACCTGCGCACCGTCGCGCGAGGCAGGCCCGTGGATTCCGCGACCTGGGCAAGCGTTTGGCGCGGGCGGGCGCCGCTGAACGCGCGGATGACCGCTAGGCCACGGGAGAGGCTCTGCACGAGTTGCACGTCACTACCAGACATGGTTGTGATCCTAGCCGATGAAGGTTCGCTTTGTGAACCCTTGTGCAGTAGCCGAACAGCAGTTACCATGCACACATGATTAACAAGGTGGTTTCTTCAGCGGAGGAGGCAGTCGCCGACATTCCGGACGGCGCCTCCATCGCCGTGGGCGGCTTCGGCCTGGTGGGCATCCCCGCCCGGCTCATCGACGCCCTGCGCGCCCAAGGCGCCGGCGATCTCACGATCATTTCCAACAACCTGGGCACCGACGGCTTCGGCCTGGGCCTGCTGCTGGCGGACAAGCGGATCTCCCGCTCCATCGGCTCCTACCTGGGCACGAACAAGGAGTACGCGCGCCAGTACCTGGAGGGCGAACTCACCGTCGAGTTCACCCCGCAGGGCACCCTGGCCGAGCGCATGCGCGCCGGCGGCGCGGGCATCCCGGCGTTCTACACCAAGGCTGGCGTGGGCACCCCGCTGGCCACCGGCGAAATCCCCACCCGCTACAACCCGGACGGCACCATCGCCGAGTACTCCCGCCCGAAGGAACTGCGCGAGTTCAACGGCGAGCAGTACGTCATGGAAACCGCGCTAACCCCGGACTTCGCGTTCGTGCACGCACACAAGGCGGACCGCTTTGGCAACCTCGTCTTCTCCAAGACCGCGCAGAACTTCAACCCGGACGCGGCCGTGGCCGGCAAGATCACCATCGTGCAGGCGGAGGAAGTGGTGGACGAGATCCCCGCGGCCGAGGTGAACCTGCCCGGCATCTACGTCGACCGCGTTGTCGAGGTCGGCCCGCAGCAGCCCGGAATCGAATTTAGGACGGTGAGCGAATAATGGCTTGGACCAGGCAAGAAATGGCCGCGCGTGCAGCCCAGGAGCTGGAAAACGGCCAGTACGTCAACCTGGGCATCGGCATGCCCACCCTCATCCCGGGCTACCTGCCCAAGGACGTGGAGGTGGTGCTCCACTCCGAAAACGGCATCCTCGGCGTGGGCCCCTACCCCACCGACGACGCCGTCGACCCGGAGCTGATTAACGCCGGCAAGGAAACCATCACGGTGGCGCCGGGCGGGTCCTTCTTCGGCTCCTCGACGTCGTTTGGCATGATCCGCTCCCGCGCCATCGACGTCGCCGTGCTCGGCGCCATGGAGGTCTCCCAGTACGGCGACCTGGCCAACTGGATGATCCCGGGCAAGATGGTCAAGGGCATGGGCGGCGCGATGGACCTGGTGCACGGCGCCAAGAAGGTCATCCTGCTCATGGAGCACACCACCAAGAAAGGCGCCTCCAAGGTCCTGCCGGAGTGCCGCCTGCCGTTGACCGGCGCGAAGTGTGTGGACCAGATCATCACCAACCTGGCCGTGTTCACCGTGGACGAGAAGCAGGGCTTGACCCTGACAGAGGTTGCCCCGGGCGAGACGGTGGAGTCTGTCCGCGAAGCCACCGAAGCCCCGTTCGAGGTGGCCGTGTAAGGCGCGCCCTTAGGACAGCGCAAAGCCCCAGACCGCCGTTGCGGCCTGGGGCTTTCGCGTTGCTCGGGCAGAAATTACTGGTAGTCGCGGCCGTGCATCTTCTGAAGCTCAATGCCGTGGCCCTGGCCCGACAGGAACAGGGTGGACGCGTCGAGCTGGAACAGCTGCGGGTTGGACTGCAGGACCATCTTCAGGTCGTCGGCGTCCTTCTGCGCACCCGGCTCGCACGCCATCTTGGTCTCGGTGAAGTCGCTGAGGTGCAGCGCGCCGGTGTTGTCGATCTGGTACTTGGCAGTGCCGGAGTTGCAGCCGTCGTTGAAGTGGAGCACACCGTTCTCGCGGAAGTCCAGGGTGATGGCGGTGTTCTTCTTTGCCTGCAGGGTGGTGTCCAGCGCGGCGGTGAGGCGGTCATCCGTGAGGTGGTCCGCACCTTCCGGGATCTGCTGGATCAACTCGGAGCCAGCCGGGTTCTCCGGTGCCGGCGCCGGGGCCGGTGCGGGTGCGGGTGTGCCGCCGAGGCCGCCGAACAGGTTCGAGCTCATCTGCACGAACTGGTCGATGCTGGAGGCTTCGGGACGCTCCTGGGCGTCGGCAGTTCCGACGCCCAAGAGACCGCCGGTGAGCGCGACGGCTGCGGTCGCTGTGGACAATTTCCTTAGGGTCTTGGTTGAAGTAACCATGGCCCACACGCTACCGAGCGCTTCCAGACGAACAAGGGGCTCAAAGGAACTTCAACGCAACTCCAAACTTGCGTTGACGCAGCTCATAGATTTGACACACCCAATGGTTGCGCCAAGAAAACCAAAAACCCGCTGCTCAGGTGGGAGCAGCGGGGGCGCAAGTGGCGTCGACTAGTTTGCAGCAACCTTGGAGAATTCGATGGCCTTGCCCTGGGCCGCCAGCGCGATGGTCTCGTTGTCGATGCGGTACACCGACGGGTTCGAGCGCAGGATGGACTTCAGCTCGTCTGCCTTGTTCATTTTGGTCGGGTCGCACAGGCGCTGCGTCTCGGCGATGGTCCCAACCTTCACGGCACCGCTGCCGTCGATGGAGTACCCGGCGCTGCCAGCATTGCAGCCGTCGAAGAAGGACAGCTTGCCGTCCGGGCCGAAGGTGACCGTCATCGACGCGTCGCTCTTCACCGGCAGCGGCCCATGCAGAGCAGCCTTCGCCTTCTCTGCCGGCAACGGCTTCGCACCCTCCGGCAGGTTCTTCAGCAGCATGTGAGTACCGCCCTTGTTAATCACGGAACCGCTAAATGCAGACCACCCCATCTGCGTCCAGCCCTCGATGTCGGCCGGGCCGTTGGAAGACATCTGCGCATTGGCGGTGCCTGCGCCAATAAAGCCGCCGGCGAAGGCGGCGAGAGCAGTTGCTGCGGACAACGTCTTTACAGTCTTGGAGGTCATGAGCGCCAACCTACCTGGCATTTCGGCACGTTCAAGGGTCTCTACGAAGCTTTTACGCAACCTGGACGCTCCTTTAACTCAACGGCCAGCGCGCGCTAGGGCTGCCTAGAAAAACACCACCTCGTCGCGCTCCAGCCACGCCCCCTTGCCGCTTTCAGAGTCCCAACAGGTCACCCCAGTTTCCTCCACGGCGCACACGAACGGTCCGTGGTTGACCACTTCGCCGTACTGCACGACCTCCGCGGATTCGCTGCCCGCGGGCCACACGGAGTCGTCGTAAAGCGGCGGCTCAGTTTGCTCGCGCGGGTAGCCGCCGAGGATCTCCATCATCCATTTCGGTGTGCCCAGCTCGCCGATACCGAATTTCCCGCTTTCCATGAAGGACTTCACGCCGCAGTCGAACATCGGCTCATCCGCCAGGTTCATCATGCAGCCGATGTTGCCGGACGGGGTGACAAACAGCGCGTTTTGCACGGGGCTGTCGCCGATGCTCTTGATGGTTTTGATCGGCCGCGCGTTGTCCGGGACGGGGCCACCGGCGCCCGGGTACGCCAGCGGGGCGTCGGGGATGCCGCTTTGCCTATCGACGTGCTCCGCCTCCCCCGACGCATCCTGCTTTGCCTGCTTCGTCGGCTCTTCCTCTGCTTTTGGTGCCTCGGTCGCCTCCGGCGCTTCCACGGTTTCGGTCACCGTCACCTGCTCCGGCGCGCCGCTGCAGCCCGCGACCAGGAAGGTCGTGGCAGTAAGGGCTGCGATGGCGTTGCGGTTCATGCCACCGGAGGCTAAGGCCCAATTATTCGGTGCCGATTTGCACAGGCGTAAAAGTTCCTGTCGGCCTCCATCCTGCAAACCCCGAGTAAGCCCTCCCGAGTATGCGCGATTTTGGGCCGTAATAGGGGTCCTTCGCTCGGGGTTTGTGATGCGGTCTGCCTGAGACCGTGACAATCTGCGGGTGAGGTACTACCCTGATTGTTGATACGTCACCAAAAGGAGTGTTTACCAATGAAGGCATTCGGTTTCTTGAGCTTCGGGCACTACGCCTTCGGCGGCCAGCGCGGCCCGTCCGCGGAAAAGATCGCCAAGATCCACCTGGAAATCGCCCAGGCCGCCGACGAGATCGGCGTGAACAACGCGTCCTTCCGCGTCCACCACTTCGTGCCACAGGCCTCCGCCCCAATGCCGCTGCTCGGCGCGGTCGCCGCCACCACCAAACACATCGAGGTGGGCACCGGCGTGATCGACATGCGCTACGAAAACCCGCTCTACCTCGCCGAAGAGGCCGCCTCGCTGTACCAGCTCTCCGGCGGCCGCGTGGCCCTGGGCGTCTCTCGCGGCGCCCCCGAGGTTGCCGAGCGCGGCTGGGAGGCCTTCGGCTACAAGGGCGAAGCCCCCAACGGCGCGGACGTGGCACGCGCCCACCTGGAGACCTTCATGGCCGCGGTGGACGTCAACGGGTTCGCCACCGCAGCGCCCTTGGACCGCCAGTACCCCAACATGTTCCAGCCCGGCTCCGCTCTGCCCGTCTTCCCCATGGCGCCCGAGCTGCGCAAGCACATCTTCTACGGCTCCGGCACCCACGCTTCGGCCGAGCAAACCGCCAGGGACGGGCTGAACTTGATGTCTTCCACCCTGGTCTCCGAGACCACCGCCGAGACCCTGGGCGAAATCCAGGCGGACCAGATCAGCCGCTACCGCGCAGCCTGGAAGGAGGCGGGCCACGACTGGACCCCGCGCGTGTCCGTTTCCCGCTCCATCTTCCCCATCGTCGACGGCGCAGACATGCAGCGCTTTGGCATGCAGGCCTCCGGCTCCGACCAGGTTGGCTTGCTGCCTGACGTGGGCGCTTCCACCTTCGGCCGCACCTACGCCGCCGAGCCGGACAAACTCATCGAGCAGCTCAAGGCCGACCCGGCCGTCATGGCCGCCGACACGCTACTGATCACCATCCCCACCGGCATGGGCGTGGACGTCAACGTGAAAATCTTGGAGAACTTCGCCACCCACGTCGCCCCCGCGCTGGGCTGGCAGCCGAACACCGAGGGCCCGGTCACCGGTTACCCGATCGACTAAGTGGCCAACACAGAAAGCGAATTAGCCGGTTGACCGTGCGCTTACACACAGTTAGATTGGAAGCACGACGAGCCGGATACCGGAGCGTTGTCGCCTGGAGCCGCGTAGGCTCCAGAGCTTTTTAAGGCAACCACTTTCGCTGATGCACCACTGCGTCACCGAGCGATTTAACCAGCCTTCTGGCTGCTTTCTGAGCTGATGCCGAAGCACCCGTTTCTTCTCGGTGCCGACGGAGTATGTAGACGCACATATCGGCGGATTGAACTCCTCTACTGTGACGAGAATCGACAAATTCAATGTCACCGTCAATCGCATGCAGTTTCTGACCGAGAAAACCTGGAGTTGCGACGCGTGTAAAACCTTGAATCGCTTCGTTAAAGTCTTCCTGCTGCGGCACCATATCGGCGATCACCTTGCACTTTTCGCCCTGCAGGACGCAGTACTCATTGACGCGCTCCAGCGTGTGCCGAAGAGCAACCTCGTGAGGACTATCGGGGTATTTGTAGCGTGCATTGAGTCGAGCTACGTCCACCCCTTCTAGATAGACCCTCGCTCCAGAATTTCGAACCGCGTGCATCACCTTCTGATAGATCGAAATAGAAGCACCAAACTTGCCGTGTAAATCCTTCCAGTCATCCAAGCCGTTCATTAACGCATGCCCGTGGAACTCCGGAGAGGTTTCCCACCCATTTCGAATCCGAAGATTCTCCCCGAGCTCGTCTAATCGACTCTCAAGAGCTTCACTCTGCTCTTCGTCGAGGAGCACCCCAGCCACATAGTAGTGGTCATGCTGGTAAGACTCGTCAATAAAAAGGCGGAACATCTCTGAGACCCCCCGATCGTTAGACAGTCAAGACCCTGACTTGGGTCTATTTAACCGTTACTTGCGAGAACATAAAGTAGCTAACCAACAAGAAACCCGCTGACCGTGTTGTGGCCAGCGGGTTTCCTGCTTTTCGGTGGAGCCGCGATATCGGCCGTTCCGGTGACAGCGAGCACCTTAAATTATTTTTTTGACACTGGTGAACTTAGCCGTGGCGAGGTTGTTCGGAAATTCCGAAAGGTGCCAGGTCACGCAGGGTAGCCACGAAACGGAAAAGCGGACGTTCTACCTTGTAAAACGTCCGCTTTCGGTGGAGCCGCCGGGAATTGAACCCGGGTCCTTCATCACCGCGCCAGGGCTTCTCCGTGCGCAGTTCGCACGTTGTCTCTCATCGACCCTCCGGATCAGGCGAACATGTCCGGATGACGGGCCCAGTCAGTGAAAGGTGTCCCTTCCAAGGCCCCGCTGACAGAGCCGGAAGGCAAGTCCCCTAAGTCGACGCCAGGTACCGGGTCGGGGACATCCCCGGCCTGACGGACACGCAGGTCGCTGGACCTTTCTATTTAGGCAGCGAGGGCGTAGTCACGCTGAGAGTTCTTCTCTGCGTTTATTAGTTACAGCGACGCTTACGGTGGTCTCCTGCCTGCACCGGCACGCTTCCCCTGGCTAAGTAGATGAAGTCGAAACCAGAATCGACCCCTTCAACTACGAAGAAACGTAGGAGATGGAACTTTACCGCACGCGACCAAGATGCACAAGAGGCTTTACGACGTAAACGCCGGACGCACCCGGAGGAACTCCACCACAGCGTCCGGTCCGGCGTCGACAGCGAGGCGCGCCGCCTTGGCCACCTCGTCGGCCGCCATCTTTGGCATGCCGTCGTCGCCGGCGAGCATGTCGGTGTCGGTGCGGCCCGGGTGCAGGGAGGTCACGCGCACCTTGCCGGCCTCCTCCTGCGCCAGGGACTCGGTGAAGCCGCGCAGGGCGAACTTGGACGCGCAGTAGGCGGAGTTTTCGGCCATGCCGTGGAACCCGGCGCCGGAATTGATGGTGATGATGAGGCCGGAGGAACGTCGCAAGGCAGGAAGCAGCGCGCGGGTGAGCGTGACGGGGGCGAAGAGGTTGACCTCCATCATCTTGCGCCACTTGTCGTCGGTGAGCTCCTCCAGCGGGCCGCCGTCCATCACGCCGGCCGCGAGGACGAGCACGTCCAGCTCCTCGATCTTGGCAGCCGCCTCCAAGATGGCGTCAGTGTCGGTGAGGTCCGCCTCGAACGGCTCCGCGCTGGGCAGGGCGGAAACGATGCCGGAGGCGTCCTTCGACGCGCCGGCGTAAACGTGGTGGTCCTTGCCCAGGTCCTCGGCGATGGCGCGGCCGATGCCGCGGGATGCTCCAGTAATCAGTGCCTTCTTCATAGGCACCCACCGTAGCGAAATTAGGCCTTGATGCCCTTGAGCTTGCGGCCCAGGTCGCGGGTGATCTCGCGGTCTTCGGTGCGGCGCTTGATGTCGCGGCGCTTGTCGTAGTCCTGCTTACCCTGCGCAAGGCCCAGCTCGACCTTGGCGCGGCCGTCCTTGAGGTAGAGCGACAGCGGGATCAGGGTGCGGTTGCCGTCGCGGACCTTGCCCTCCAGCGAGTCGATCTCCCGGCGGTGCAAAAGCAGTTTGCGGGTGCGGCGCGGCGGATGGTTGGTCCAGTGTCCGCGGGAGTATTCCGGGATGTGCATGTTGCGCAGCCAGACCTCGCCGTTGTCGATGGTGGCGAACGCCTCCACCAGCGAGACCTTGCCCTCGCGCAACGCCTTAATTTCGGTGCCCTGCAGCACCAGGCCGCATTCCCAGGTGTCCAAGATGTGGTAGTCATGGCGAGCTTTCCGGTTGGTGGCAAGCACACCGGTGTTGGAAAGCTTCTGCTTCTTGTTCTTCTTGGACATAAGAGCGCCAAGTGTACTACTTGCGCACGTAAGAGCGAAGCGCCACCTGCGCGGCCAGCCCGCCGAGCACCATGGCAACCAGGCCCACCAGCGGCATGACCGCCCACACGGTGCTGTCCGGCACGCGCGCGATGAGCTGGTTGGCGTAGAGGTCCCCCAGCAGCGGGTCCACGATGAGCTGCTTGCCGGCCCATACGCCGACGGTGGCCAGCACCGCGCCGATGAGCACGGACAGCACCGCCTCCAGCACGAACGGCGCCTGGGTGAACCAGCGCGAGGCGCCCACCATGCGCATGATGCCGATCTGCTCGCGGCGGTTGTACGCCGCCAGCTGCACCATGTTGGAAATCAGGAACACCGCGGCCAGCGCCTGCGCCGCCGCCACCGCGAACGCGACGTTGCGGAACGTGTTCAGCGTCCCGGCCGCCGAGCGCACGGTGTCCGCCTGGTCGGAGATGACCTCCACCTGGTCCATGTCGCGGATCTTGTCCAGCGGCGAGGTGTCGGTCGGGTCCGCCAGGCGCACGTGCAGCGCGGCCGGCAGGGCGTCCGGGGCGGTCTCGCGCACCAGCTCCGGCTCGGATTCCTGGAACAGTTCCTTGAAGCGCTCGTAGGACTGCTCGCGGGAGCGGAAGGTCACCTGCTCCACGCGGTCGTCCGCCTGCAGGGTGTCGCGGACCTGCTTGCAGCGGTCCGAGGAACAATCCTGGTCGTTAGCGGAGATGTCCTCGTCCAGCTCCACCATCACCTCGACGCGGTCTAAGTACAGGTCCTTCGTCTGCGTGGTGGCCTTGGAAATCAGCACGCCGGTGCCCACCAGCACCAGCGACAGCGCGGTGGTGATGATCAGCGCGATGGTCATGGTGAGGTTGCGGCCCAGGCCTTTGACACCCTCAGGGAAAATAAACTCCCAGTTCACGGCTACCTCCTCACGTCCCCGTACACGCCGTTTTCCTCGTCGCGCACGATCTTGCCCAGCTGCAGTTCCACCACGCGTTTGCGCATCTCGTCCACCGCTCGCGCGTTGTGCGTGGACATGATCACTGTGGTGCCCATGCGGTTAATGCGTGCGAGCAAAGCCATGATTTCGTCGGCGGTGCCGGGGTCGAGGTTGCCCGTTGGTTCGTCGCAAAGCATGAGCTTTGGCTTATCGACGAAAGCTCTCGCAATAGCCACGCGCTGCTGCTCACCACCGGACAGCTCCCGCGGCATGCGGTTGGCTTTGGCGCCGAGGCCGACGAGCTCGAGCGCGTCGGGGACGAGTTTGGCGATGCGGTTTTTCGGCTTGCCGATGACCTCGAGCGCGAACGCGACGTTGTCGTAGACGCTCAAGTTCGGCAGCAGGCGGAAGTCCTGGAACACGTAGCCGATGGACTGGCGCAGCTTGTTCACCTGCTTGCCGTTTAGGGCGTTGACGTGGAAGTCGTTGAAGAAGATGTCGCCCGAGGAGACGTTCTCCTCGCGGATTAAAAGCTGCAGGAAGGTGGACTTGCCGGAGCCGGACGCGCCGATGAGGAACACGAACTCGCCGTCGGGGATGTCGAGCGTGACGTCGTCGAGCGCGGGGCGCGTGGACGTCGGGTACGCCTTGGTCACATGGTCGAATCGGATCACGCGACACACCTTACCTGTTACCAGTGTGACTGTAGTGGTGGTTGGCGGCGGGCCGGCAGACGAGGACGCGCGCCCCAAGACACATCGCGGCGGAATCTGTCAGACGGACCCCATCGCCCCAGGTCGATGCAAGAGGCTGCCGCAATCTGTCAGGAGCCGGCCCCATGGGAAATCCCACCTGCAAAACAGGTGGGATTGCCCGGCGCCGTTAAGGCAGCGTCTTAGTCGTTGACGTAGAGGTACTGCTTGTTCACGAACTCATCGAGCGCGAACACGGACAGCTCACGGCCGAAGCCGGAGCGCTTCACACCGCCAAACGGCAGGACTGCGGAGAAGTACTGGCCAAGGTTGACGTGGATCATGCCGGTGTCGATCTGGTCCGCAACCTTGATGGCGCGCTCGGTGTCGTCGGAGAAGACCGCGCCACCGAGGCCCTGGTAGGAGTTGTTGGCCAGCTCCACGGCCTCTTCCTCGGACGATACCTTGTAGATCTCCGCGACCGGGCCGAAGAACTCCTCGTAGTAGACGTCGGAGCCGACCGGCAGATCGGTCAGCACCGCCGGCGAGTAGTAGGCAGAGGTCTCATCCATCTCACCGCCAGTGCGCAGGTTTGCGCCCTGGGCGACGGCGCGCTTGACCTGGTCGTCCAGGATCTCGGCCGCGCGGCGCGAGGACATCGGGAAGTACTCGTTTTCGCCCGGGTTGGACGGGTCGCCCTTCTGGTAGCCCTCGGCGATTGCCACCATCTCGTCCACGAACTGGTCGTAGATGTCCTCCATGACGATAATGCGCTTGTTGGAGGTGCAGGCCTGGCCGGCGTTGTGGACGCGCTTGTCCCACGCCTCCTGGGCGGCGGCCTTGACGTCGGCGGCGTCGAGGATGACGTACGGGTCGGTGCCGCCGAGCTCGAGCACGACCTTCTTCAGGTTCTTGCCCGCGGTCTCGGCGACCTTGGCGCCGGCGCGCTCGGAGCCGGTGAGCGAGACGCCCTGGACGCGCGGGTCCGCGATGATGGTCTCGATCTGCTCGTGGGTGGCGTAGACGTTGATGTACACACCGTCCGGCAGGCCGGCGTCCTTCAGCACCTGCTCGAAGGCGGCCGCGGACTTCGGGGTGATCTCGGCGTGCTTGAGGATGATGCAGTTGCCGTTCATCAGGTTCGGGCCGGCGAAACGCGCGATCTGGTAGATCGGGTAGTTCCACGGCATGATGCCGAGCAGCGTGCCCAGCGGCAGGCGGCGCACGACAGCCTTGCCGCCCGGGACGTCGACCTTTTTGTCGGCGGAGTGCTCGGCGGCGTTGTCGGCATAGAACTGCAGGATGTCGCCGGAGAAGTTCATCTCCCACTCGCCCTCCGGGATGGGCTTGCCCATCTCCTCGGCGGCGATCTGCGCGAGCTCGTTTGCGCGCTCCTTGAGCAACTGCGCTGCCTTGCCGACGATCTCCGCCCGCTCCTCGTAGGAGGTGTTGCGCCAGGTCTTGAACGCTTCCTCGGAGCGGCTGAGGATGTCCTGAATCTCCTGGTTGGTGGCGAATTCGAAGGTCTCCACAACCTCGTTGGTCACGGGGTTCTGCACGCGGTACTGGTTGGACATGGTGTTCCTTTCGGGATGTTAGTTGTTTCGGTTTGTGAACTCTATCACTATGCGCCAGGCCTGTAAGCGCCGTCGCTCATTTTGATGCCTTGGTCCTGGCCCATGTAGGAGGTTTCCTGCGTCAGTGCGTCGAGAAGCGTCTTGTGGTTTTCCTCCACAACCTGCGCCAGCACCTCCGGGTTGGCGCGCAGCAGGTCGAAGCGCTGCTGCACGAGGGGGAGATCCAGCTCGGTGAACGGTCGCGACACTGCGTGCGGCACGTCGTAGATGTCTGCCACCTCGTCGCCGTGCATGAGGCGGGTGGCGGTATACATCCAATCGTCGATGGACTCGTCCGGGAACGGCAGGAGCTCCTTGACGTTGGTGCGGAAGCCGTTGAACAGCGCCTCCACCAGCGCGCGAGATGCGTCGTTGGGCTCGCCGTCGACGAAGTGGATCGCGTCGATCGTCTCCTGGGAAGCGTCGATGTCCGTCTCCGGCTCGAGGAGGTCGCCCGGGATGCCCAGCATCAGGCCCACGACCCGCCACAGGTAGAACAGGTCCTGCTCCTCCTCCAGGGAAAGGCGGTAGCCGAGGTTCCGGAGGTAGGTGAACGCGATGTAGGTGAAGTCGAACCAGGTGCGGAACATGTCCAGCTCGGAAATCGGCGCGCCCCACTCGGAGTAGTCCAGGCCGAGCTGCGTCTGCACGCGGCGCACGTGCGCGTGCATCGCGCGCACCATGCCGGTGTGGATGTAGCTGACATTGCCCGGCTTGAGCCCGTCCTTCAGGTACACCGAGTAGATCCAGTTGGTGGTGTACGCCAGGCGGTGCACGGCACCCTCGGTGAGCTCGCCGGTGTTGACCAGGATGTCGGCGATAGACGACGCCGAGTAGGTGTGGATCAGCGCGCCCGGGCCGAGCGAGAGGTTCTGCGCCAGCACCGGGATCGCCAGCGCAGCCTTCTGGCCGCGCTCAAGCCGCTCCCAGTCCACGCCGTCGAGGGCGGCGTTCATGTCGTCGATAAGCGCCTTGACCTCGGGCAGCGTATCGGCGTCCGCCTCGCCGCGCGCAAGTGCCGCGCGCAGGTTCGGCATGATGTCCTTGGCCTTGTTGCCGCTGGTGTACAGCGCGTCGGCGATCGGGTCCATCGCCCAAAACGCCTGCTCGAATCGCTTCGCCCGCTCTTCGCCAAACTTCTCGACGAATGCTTCGCGGCTCCCACGTGCCACCGGCCAATCAGTCCGGTTGTAGTGGTCCTGCGCGAGCGGGTTGTCAACGAATGTCTGAGTCATGGTTGTGCTCCTTGTGTTGGGGACGGTCCGCGCGTGCCTAGCGCAGGCCTTCTTTGGATGTGTCGTGCAGCTTGTACTCGGCCTTGACGTGCGGGGCCTTCTCGGCGACGTAGTCCTCGATCTGCTTGAACACGTCGGACCACGGCGGCTTGCCGTCCGCGGCCTTCTTCGCTTTCGCGGCCTGCGCGCCGGGGAGCTTGTCGCGCACGCGGTAAATGGCGGCCTCCGCCTTCGCCTTGAGCAGGAAGGCGATCTTCCAGTGCAGATACGGCGTGCCCTCGAAGCGGGACCCCTTGACCATGAACTTCGTGTCTTCGTCGCCGATGATCAGCGACAGCGCCCCGAGCACCTGCGCCGGCATCTTCGGGTCCAGGTCCTCGAGGATGCCCATCAGGGCGGTCGCCACACGCACGTGGTAGTCCGAGGAGTAGCCGCCGTTGGCGTAGATGAAGTCAGTCATCTTGCGCATCTCGTCGCCGGTTTTCGGAATCAGGCGCTCCTCCGCGCCCATGAGGTAGAGCACCCACGCCCAGTACATGGCCACGTCGTCCCACTCCTCGCCGGTGTGCGGGCGGCCGAAGAACTCGTCCACGCCGATCGGCATGAGCGCGAACCAGCCCTCGCCGGAAACGAGGAAGGACGAGCCGATGGGGCGGCCAAACTCGTTGTAGTGCTCCGGCCCCCACAGCTTTTCCAGGCCGCGGTTGGCCTGGGCGTGCAGGAGACGCACACGCACGGCGGCCTTCAGGCCGTCGCTGTAGCGGTCGAACACGCCTTTCTTGCCCAAGTCCACGAAGAACTTCACCGTCTCGATGATGCGGGTGAAGGACTCGATCTCGAACATGGCGGTCTCGCCGGTAGCCGCGGAGGTGCGGTCCTCCATCGTGGTGGCCCAGTAGGCGAAACCGATGGAAAGCAGCTCAGCGGACGGCGTGACGTTGTAGTAGGCGATGCGGCCGCGCTCGGCGGCTTCGAGGTCGATCCATTCCGGGATGTTGTCCACCTCGGCGAAAAACTCCACCAGCTCCGGCGACGGATCAGCGACCTTGTCGATGCCCTCGTTCAGCGCCGTTTCAAAATCAGCGCGGGACTTCTCTGCGCCGTCGCGCTTGAACGCCTCGGCGAGTTTGGCTCCCGTTTCGTCGGTCTGCCACATGTGATCGTCCAAAAGCTTTGTTTGGAAGCTGGTGTAGCCCTCCCACTCGTCGGCGACGGTGTGCCAGCGGTCAAACAAATTGTGGCGCAGCGTCGACCAACCCGGACGGCGCGTGCGGCGCTTCGGCGCTGGGCGAAGCGGCATGCCGTCACGGTAGAAGTACCGGAAATCCTCGAAGGGATTGTCCGACATCGGAAGGATTTCCGGATGCACCGGATGTTGGTATTGATGCTCCTCGCGGGCATCGGTGCTGGCAGTCATTCGTGTCACTTCCCTTTGACGTAGAGGCCCTGGCTTAGGGCGCCTGATATTGGGCCTTGTCGCAAACAAGCGCCGACAACCCTGTCGACCAGTCAAAACTGTTGTTTGTGCGATATGCGAACATTTTTGTGGCGTCAGTCACTTTTGCGTGGCCTTATACTATCGATTACACAAAAAGCCGGCAACCAGTTTTGCGGCGAATTTTTACAACGGAGGTTTGAGTGAGAAACGGCAAGACTTTTGGCAGCTTGACCACGTTTTTTGGCGGCAGGAACAGGGAAAAGGACCCGAACACGCTCGACCGCGAGGAAGCGTTCACCGACCGACAAACGCGCCAGGCAGAACACTCGGAGCAACCCGGCGTGAGCGGCGACGTCATTGCGCTCACCGCCGTCGACGTCGAGCGCGCCCACGGCATCGCCTTGATCACGCTGCAAACCCGCGACGGCTCCCCCATCCCCGGCTACGAGCCAGGCTGCCACGCAGACTTTCTGCTGCACTCCCCCGAGGGCGAGGAGCTTGTACGCCAGTTCTCCCTGTTCCCCATGCACCGCCTCGGCACCGAAGAAGCTGACCAGCGCGCCATCTACGGCATCGAGGTGAAGCTGGAGACGGATTCGCGCGGCGGCTCCATCGCCGCCCACAACATCGAACCGGGCGACACGGTGCGCATCCTGCCGCCCCGCAATAACTTCGCCCTGGCTCCCGGCGCGAAACGCTCGATCCTGGTGGGCGCAGGCGTGGGCATCGCCCCGATTTTCTCGCTCGCCCGAGAGCTGCAGATCCAGCAGGCGGACTACTCCGTGCTGTATTTCGCGTCCAGCCAGGAGCGGGCGTTGATGCGCCACCTCATTGACACCTACCTCCACGGCCAGACCAAAAGCATCTTCGCCACCGGGGAGCGCGACAAGCAGTCCGGCTACATCGAGGAAGCTCTCGCCGCCTCTACTACCGCGCCGGAGGACACCCACCTGTACGTCTGCGGGCCGCAGGGCTTCATGGACGGGGTCATCGAGGTCGCAACCGAGCACCTGCCCAAGGCCAACATCCACTTCGAGGCCTTCCGCGCCTCGGAGGAAACCCTCGCCGGCAACCACGACGCGGACGGCCCCTTCGAGGTCGTGCTCAACGGCGAGACCTACGCGGTGCCGGAGGGCGAGAGCGTCCTGGATGTCTTCGAAGACGAGGACGTGCCGATTTTGTCGCAGTGTTCGGAGGGCACATGCGGCACCTGCATCATGCGCGTCGTGGACGGCACCCCGGATCACCGCGACAGCATCTTCACGGAGGAGCAGCACGAAAACGGCGCCTTTGCCACGTGCGTCTCCCGCTCGCTGTCGCCCACCCTTACCCTGGAGCGGTGGAAGAACTTGCGCGGCTAAAGCATGCGCACCATCACCACACCCGCCAGCACAATGGCAAGCCCGGTGAGGCGGTAGGGCGTGGGCGCGCTGCGGTGCCCGCCGGTGCCCACGCCGAGGGATTCAAGCACCTGGCCACAGATGATGTTGCCCACCAGCGCCGCTATCACGGTGGTGCCGGTGCCAAGGATCGGCGATAGCGCCGCGCCGCCGAACACGAAGAACGCGCCGAGCATGCCGCCGAGCCACATCCACCACGGCCCCGGCGCGATACCTGTGGCCAGTGCCCGGCGCGGGCCGGGCAGCAGCACGGACATGGCGGCCAGAAGCGCAAGGCCGACCACCAGGGAGATTTGGCCGGCCTGCAGCGAGCTGCCCAGCACGCGGCCGAGGTGGCCGTTGACGGCGGTTTGGGTCGCCGAGCCCATGCCCATGACCACGCCGAAGGCGCGCAACGACCACAGCGTGGCACCTTCGGCGGTGCCGTGGATGATGGTTCGCGTGCGCCCGATCTCCAGCACCATGGCGATGCCGCCGACCACGATCAGCGCGCCCAGAAGACGCAGCGGCCCCACTGGCACCTGCGCGGACTGAAACAGCCCGAACCGGTCGATTAACAGCCCCATGATCACCTGGCCCAGAATCGGCAGGATCACGGTCTGCACGGGGCCGAGTTTGGGGAACAGGACGATGTTGCCGGCGATGAACATCACGCCCATGAACCCGCCGAGCCATGCCCACCACGGTTGCGAGGCGGCCGTCGATAAGTCTGGCACCAGTGCCCCACTCGCACCCCAAGAAATAACGGAGGCGACCACCACCGCAATGATGAAGGACACAAACGTCGCGCCGATCGGCGAGCCGACGCTTTGCCGCAGCCGGGTGTTAATCGCGGTCTGGACGGGCACGATCGCGCCCACCAGCATGGCTAAAAGCAGCAGCATGTGTCTTCCTCCCTCAAGCTGAACAGGCAGCCGGGGCGAGATGCGCCCGGCTGCCTGCCTTACACGTTGCGACGGCTATTCGTCCGTCGGGATCGTGTCCATGTTCTCCAGCATCTTGGCCACGTAGCCGGTGTTGAACTCGCCGGAGCGGAACTTGTCGCTGTTGATCAGCTGGGCCTGGAACGGCGCGGTGGTGACCACGCCGTCGACCTTGAGCTCGTCGAGCGCGCGCAGGGTGCGCTCGATGGCCTCGTCGCGGGTGTCCGCCCAGCAGATGAGCTTGCCCACCATGGAGTCGTAGAACGGCGGGATGGTGTAGCCGGCCTCGATGTGGGTGTCCATGCGCACACCGAAGCCGCCCGGGGTGCGGTAGTGCTCGATCTTGCCGGGGCGCGGGGCGAAGTTCTCGTTCGGGTCCTCGGCGTTGATACGGCACTCGATGGCGTGGCCACGGATCTGAACGTCGTCCTGGGTCAGGCGCAGCTTCTGCCCGGAGGCGATGCGCAGCTGCTCCTGGATCAGGTCCACACCGGTGATCATCTCGGTCACCGGGTGCTCCACCTGGATGCGCGTGTTCATCTCGATGAAGTAGTACTTGCGCTCGATGTTGTCGAAGACGAACTCGACAGTGCCGGCGTTTTTGTAGCCCACCTCTTTACAGAGGTTGATGGCGGCTTCTTGGAGGCCGGCGCGCAGTTCGTCGTCAATTGCGGGCGAGGGCGCTTCCTCAATGAGCTTCTGGTTGCGGCGCTGCGAGGTGCAGTCGCGTTCGCCGAGGGCGATGGCGTTCTCGCCGTCCGCGAGCACCTGGATCTCAATGTGGCGGATGTCGGTGAGGAAGCGCTCGATGTAGACGGACGAGTCGTTGAACGCGGACTGCGCCTCGTTCATGATCTCGTTGAGGTCCTTTTCCAGCGTGTCCTCGGACTCCACGACTCGCATGCCTCGGCCACCGCCGCCAGCGGCGGCCTTAATCAGAAGTGGGAAGCCAGTTTGCTTTGCGACGTCTAAAGCTTCCCCGAACTCAGTCACCACACCATCGGAGCCGGGCACCGTGGGCACGCCGGCGGCCTGCGCGATCTTCTTCGCCTCGATCTTGTCGCCCATGCGGCGGATGTGCTCCGACGACGGGCCGACGAAGCCGATGTTTTCGTCCTCGACCATCTTGACAAAGTCGGCCTTCTCGGAGAGGAAGCCGTAGCCGGGGTGGATGGCGTCGGCCTTGAACGCCATTGCGGCGGAGACGATCAGCTCGGGGCTGTTGTAGCTCTTCGCGGCGTTGGCCGGGCCGATGCACACGGCCTGGTCCGCTTCCTTGACTGGCAGGGAGTCGCGGTCGCCCTCCGAGTACGCGAGGATGCTCTTGATGCCGAGCTCCTTGCAGGCGCGGATGACGCGCAGCGCGATCTCGCCGCGGTTGGCAATGAGGACGCTGTCCAGCAGCTTTTCAGATTCAGCCATGGGGTACCTACTTCGGCTCGATGACCATCAGCGGCTGGCCGTGCTCAACGGCATCCTCGTTGTCCACGAGGATCTCGGTGACGGTGCCGGCGGTCTTCGCTTCGATGTTGTTCATCAGCTTCATCACCTCGACGATGCACAGCACCTGGCCGACCTCGACGGTGTCGCCGACCTTCACAAACGGGTCCGCGCCCGGCTTCGGTGCGGCGTAGAAGGTGCCCACCATCGGGGACTTGACCTCGATGCCGGTGCCGGAGCTTGCCGGAGCAGCAGCTTCCGGCTTCGGGGCATCTTCCTTCGGAGCCTCCGCAGGCGCCGGGGCCTCGGCCGGAGCAGGAGCCGGTTCCGGTGCCGGTGCTTCAGCCTTCGGCGCTTCCGGTGCGGCCGGTGCCGGGGCTGCCTTGAGGTGGCTCAGACCGCCCGGGGTCTTGGACAGGGCGAGCTCGATGTCGCCGTACTTGATGCTCAGCTCTTCGATGTCGCCGGACTGGTTAACCCACTCAAGCAGGGACTTCAGCTCGTTGAAGTTGGTGGTGTCAGACATGGTTTACTGCTCTCCTTTTTTGGTCAGGTTGATTTCGAGGTCGTCGGTCTTGAGGTGGAATTCGCCGGAAGTGGTGGTCTCGTAGATCTTCTGCACGAGCTTGGTCAGCTCGCCGCCCGGCACGCCTTCGCCCTGGCCCGCGCGGCCTTCGGCGACGAAGCGGCGCATCTCGTCCACGTTGTTGCCGGGGATGTTGGCGCGCAGCAGCAGCGTGTCGATGTCGTCGTCCGGGTACTGCTCCTTCAGGCCCGGCAGGCGCGGTTCGAGCTCCGGGCGGCCCTCCTTGATTTCGGAGGAGCCGTTGGCCTTGATCTTCTCCAGCGCGTCCGGGTCGATCGGCGCGAGCGGCTCGCCGTAGTGGCCGAGCGCGTACTTCTTAATCTCGTTCGGCACCACGGAGTAGCGCTCGCCGGAGATCACGTTCATCACGGCCTGGGTGCCCACGAACTGGGCGAACGGGGTGATCATGATCGGGTACGCCAGCTCCTCGCGCACGCGGGCCGTTTCGTAGAGCAGATCCTCAAAGCGGTCCGACAGGCCGGCGGTTGCCAGCTGGGATTCGAAGTTTGTGAGCATGCCGCCCGGCAGCTGGTGCATGTAGTGCACGCCGTCGAACGCGCGGGGCTTGCCCACCGGCTTGTCCTCGCGGTCCGCGATCTCCTGCAGCTTCTGGCTGGCGTTGTCCACACGCTCGTCGTCGATGTTGACGGTGTAGCCCAGCGCGCGCAGGTCGCGGGCGAGCGCCTGGGTGGCGGGCTGGCCCTGGCCGTTAGCCAGCGGGGCGATCGAGGTGTGGATGGAGTCCACGCCGAGTTCGGCCGCGTAGATGTAGGTCAGCGGGGACAGGCCGGTCAGCGAGTGGGTGTGGACCTCCAGCGGCAGGTCGTTGCCGATGGCGCTGCGGATCGCCGGGATCAGCGTCTTCATGCGGTCCGGGGTGAGCAGGCCGCCGGCGTCTTTCAGCATGATGCGGTCGACGTCGGTGCGCTCCACCAGCTCCTGGGCCTTGTCGATGTAGAGCTCGTCGGTGTGCACCGGGCTCAAGCAGTAGGACAGGCAGCCGTAGGTCTCGGCGCCGAGCTCCTTGGCCAGGATGAGGGTGTCGGCGATGTTGTCGATGTCGTTGAGGCCGTCGAAGGCGCCGATGACGCGGAAGCCGTTGGCGTAGAGGCGCTCAACCCACGCGTGGATGACGTCGTCAGGCAAAAAGTCGAAGGACGCGAGGTTGCGGGAGCGGACCATGGAGCGGAACTTGGTGTTCGGCGCGGCCTCGTGCACCTTGCGCACGCGCTCCCAGGGGTCCTCCCTGAGGTAGCGCACCGGCACGTCGAACTGGATCGGGGCAACCAGGTCCACATGCTCGAAGCCGGCGTTGGTGACGTCGTCGAGCAAGTCCATGATGTGCTCGGTGCGCATGCGGGTCGCCCAAATGGACTGGTGCGCGTCGCGCAGCGTGGTGTCGATGATCTTGATTTCTCGCTCGCTGTCCGCCGGTCGACCACCCGCGGCGAAGATTTCAGCGAGGCTCTCTGTGCTCAGCTCTTCTGGGCTAAGTGCCATTGTTCCTCCTTAGAAACGCCAGACCGTGGCTATTGCCGAGTGGCTCGCCACCGTTGCGCTCAATGTACGCCCGGAAAAGTGTGAAGCGCGACTCATTTCGTCCCAAAGTTGTGAAACCGCACCTTGCGGGCGGATATGCGTGGCAAACCACTCCCCCCGTTCTGGGGTGCGCATGGAGCACGCGCGTTCGCATAACGAACAACCGCCAGAGGATGCCATCGCGAAAGAGTGCCCGTGAGCTGCAACTTCTCCCCTCAGCCCCGGACCGACCCCACTCCAACAAACGTGTTTCGGGTCATTCCGCACCCAACAACGTGATCTGGGCAATGCATTTTCGGTCAAACACCAGTCTCCGAAGGAGGACCCGTGAGTACCACACACCGCTTCTCAATGGGCACGACCCATATCGAGGCCGAGCGCCCGGCAGACAGAAAGTCCCTCGGCGCCAGCCTCATCGGCCAGCTACTCGAATGGTTCGAGTGGAGCTCCTACGCCGTGTTCGCTCCGTTCATCGCGGCTGCCTTCTTCGACAAATCCGACCCCACCTCGGCACTGTTGGCCACCTTCGGCGTCTTTGCTGTCGGCTTCCTAGTCCGCCCGCTCGGCGGCATCATCTTCGGCCGCATCGCAGACCGCGTGGGCCGGAAGAACGTGCTGATGATGACGATCATCATCATGGCGCTGTCCGCCGTGGTCATCGGGGTCATGCCCACCTACGAGCAGATCGGCATCTGGGCCTCTGTCATCCTGCTGCTGGTGCGCGTGATCCAGGGCTTCGCCCACGGCGGCGAATCCGCCACCGCCAACAGCTACATCCGGAGATCGCCCCGCGCGACCGCCGCGGCAAGTGGGGTTCGATGGTCTACATGTCCATCTTCGGCGGCTCGGTGATCGCCTACACCCTCGGCGGCATCATTTCGCTTGTGCTTAGCGACGAGCAGATCGGCGCGTGGGGCTGGCGCATCCCGTTCTGGCTGGGCGCCGCTGCAGCGTTCGTGGCCCTGTACCTGCGCCGCCACATGCAGGAGTCCGAGCACTTCAACGAGATCCAGGAGGGCGGCGCCGAGTCCTACGACGGCCTCTCGGCCACCCGCCCCCAGACCCCGGTGCGCTCCAACTGGATGAACATCCTGCTGGTCATCGGCATGGTCTCCGGTGTGACGGCCGCGCACTACACCTGGACGTCCTACGTCTCCACCTACGCGATCACCCACGAAGGCATGTCCACCCAGGGCGCGTACTGGGTGTCCGTGTTCGCGCAGACCTGCGGCCTGATCGCCCTGCCGCTGTGGGGTGCGCTGTCCGACCGCATCGGCCGCAAGCCGGTAATGTACACCTTCGCCATCGCAGTGGGCCTGTTGCAGATCCCGCTGATGGGCATGATCGACTCCCGCCCGTGGACCTTGCTTGTCGCGGCAACTCTCGCCGTGGTCGCCGTCGCCGCCGGCGGCGCACTTTTGGCCCCGGTGATGGCGGAGGTCTTCCCCACCTCCCAGCGCACCAGCAGCATCGGCTTCGCCTACTCGTTGTCCGTGGCCGTCTTCGGCGGCACCGCGCCGTACATCTTCCAGTGGTTCACGTCCCACGACTTGGCGCACGTCTCCGGCATCTACGTGGTGGTGCTGTGCGTGCTCACCCTGATCAGCATGAAGATTCTGCCGGAGACGAAGGGCATCGACCTCCGCGACGCCTAAGGGCGGTTAAGCCTCCTGCTGCTGCGCCATGCGCCAGCGGATGCCGGCCTCCAAGAACCCGTCGATGTCGCCGTCGAGGACCTTCTGCGGGTCGCCGACTTCAAAGTCTGTGCGCAGGTCCTTGACCATCTGGTACGGGTGCAGCACATAGGAGCGCATCTGGTTGCCCCAGCTGGCGTTGCCGCCGGCGCCGAGGGCATCCATCTCGGCCTTTTCTTCCTGGCGCTTCTTCTCCAGCAGTTTCGACTGGAGCACGTTGAGCGCCGAGGCCTTGTTCTGGATCTGGGACTTCTCGTTCTGGCAGGTCACCACAATGCCGGTTGGGATGTGGGTGATGCGCACCGCCGAGTCGGTGGTGTTCACCGATTGCCCGCCGGGGCCGGAGGAGCGATAGACGTCCACGCGAATGTCGGAGTCGGGGATGTCGATGTGGTCGGTCTGCTCCACCACCGGCAGCACCTCCACCTCGGCGAACGAGGTCTGGCGGCGCGCCTGGTTATCAAAGGGCGAGATGCGCACGAGCCGGTGCGCGCCCTGCTCCACCGAGAGTTGGCCGTAGAGGTACTCACCGTGCACCACGAAGGTGGCGGATTTGATGCCGGCTTCTTCCGCGTAGGAGATGTCGTAGATGTCCACCTTGTGGCCTGCCTTTTCGGCCCAGCGGGTGTACATACGCATGAGCATCTCGGCCCAGTCCGCCGCGTCCACGCCGCCGGCGCCGGAGCGGATGTGCACCACGGCTTCACGCTGGTCGTACTCGCCGGAGAGCATTGTCTGCACTTCCAGCGAGTCAATCTGCGCGGCCACGTCCTCCAGCTCCTCGTCGGCCATGGAGGCGTCGCCTTCTTCCTCGGCGAGTTCGTACATCACCGGCAGGTCGTCGATACGCGAGCGAAGCGAGGCGACCTTCTTTAAGCGCCCCTGCACATTGGACAGCTCGGTGGTGACCTTTTGCGCGTGCGCTGGATCGTCCCAAAGCGACGGGTCGCCGGCTTGCGCCTCCAGCTCGCGGGCGCGCTCGCGCAGGACGTCCAGGTCCATCACCTTCTCAATGGTGGAAAGTGTGGAGCTTAAGTCCTTGATCCGCGTCTGAGTTTCCGGCTGCATAGGGGCAAAGTCTAGCGAACCGCCTGACGCGGCCACCAAGACGGGATACAGTGGCTTGCGACCCAACACGGGCGCCCGGGGCACCGGGCTGAGATCGCGCTGATGCCGGCGCGAGCACCGTTCGAACCTGTCTGGTTAGCACCAGCGAAGGAAGGAGAAGGTCGTGGTTCACGACATCTATGCCCATGAAATCCACCCGAAGCACTCCTACGCCCCGATTGTGAAAAACGGGCTGGAGGTTCCGGAAACCGCGATCCAGCTGGATGATTCCCCCACCGGCCCGAACGAGCCGTTCAAGATCTACCGCACCCGCGGCCCGCACGCGGAGCCTGAGGTGGGTCTGCCCAGCCTGCGCGGCGAGTGGATCACCGCCCGCGGCGATGTTCAGGAGTACGCAGGCCGCGAGCGTAATTTGCTTGACGACGGCCGCGCGGCCGTCAAACGCGGCGCCGCCAGCGAGGAGTGGCGCGGCGAGTCCCGCACACCGCTGCGGGCCAAGGACGGCCAGCGCGTGACCCAGATGGCCTACGCGCGCCGCGGGGAGATCACCCGCGAGATGGAGTTCGTCGCACTTCGCGAGCACTGCGACGTGGAGAAGGTGCGCGAAGAGGTCGCCGCGGGGCGCGCGATCATCCCGAACAACATCAACCACCCGGAAAGCGAGCCGATGATCATCGGCAACGCGTTTTTGACCAAGATCAACGCCAACATCGGCAACTCCGCGGTGACCTCCTCCATCCGCGAGGAGGTGGACAAGCTGCGCTGGGCCACCCGCTGGGGCGCGGACACCGTGATGGACCTGTCCACCGGCGACGACATCCACGCCACCCGCGAGTGGATCCTGCGCAACTCCCCCGTCCCCATCGGCACCGTGCCGATCTACCAGGCGCTGGAGAAAGTGAACGGTATCGCTGAGGACCTGACGTGGGAAATCTTCCGCGACACCGTCATCGAACAGTGCGAGCAGGGCGTCGACTACATGACCGTCCACGCCGGCGTGCGCCTGCCGTACGTGCCGCTGACCTCCAAGCGCGTCACCGGCATCGTCTCCCGCGGCGGCTCGATCATGGCCGGTTGGTGCCTGGCGCACCACAAGGAATCCTTCCTGTACGAAAACTTCGACGAGCTGTGCGAGATCTTCTCCCAGTACGACGTCGCATTCTCGCTTGGCGACGGGCTCCGCCCCGGCTCCGTGGCAGACGCCAACGACGCCGCCCAGTTCGCCGAACTGAAAACCATCGGCGAGCTGTGCAAGCGCGCCTGGGACTACGACGTGCAGGTCATGATCGAAGGCCCCGGCCACGTGCCGCTGAACATGATCCAGGTCAACAACGAAAAGGAAGAGCAGTGGTGCGGCGGCGCGCCGTTTTACACGCTCGGCCCCCTGGTCACCGACATCGCGCCGGGCTACGACCACATCACCTCTGCCATCGGCGCGGCCAACATCGCGGCCGGTGGCACGGCGATGCTGTGCTACGTCACCCCGAAGGAGCACCTGGGCCTGCCGAACAAGGACGACGTGAAAACCGGCGTGATCACCTACAAGGTCGCCGCCCACGCAGCCGACGTGGCCAAGGGCCACCCGGGCGCGCGCGACTGGGACGACGCGATGAGCAAGGCCCGCTTCGAGTTCCGCTGGCACGACCAGTTCGC
The DNA here is from genome assembly GCF_022345915.1 of Corynebacterium sp. ACRQP. NCBI lineage: Bacteria > Bacillati > Actinomycetota > Actinomycetes > Mycobacteriales > Corynebacteriaceae > Corynebacterium > Corynebacterium sp. ACRQP. The sequence continues at coordinate 30,497 of NZ_JAKRMZ010000017.1, forward strand.
CCTGTCCCTGGACCCGGAGACGGCGCAGTCCTACCACGACGAGACGCTGCCGGCGGAGCCCGCGAAGACGGCGCACTTCTGCTCCATGTGCGGCCCGAAGTTCTGCTCCATGCGCATTTCGCAGGACATCCGCGACGAGTTCGGCGACCAGATCGCGGACCTTGGCATGCCGTCGTTCGACTTCGACGCCGACTCCTCAGCCGCCTCTTCTGACGCGCGCGAGGGCGAGCAGGAGATGGCGCGCGAATTCCGCGACTTGGGCTCGAACGTGTACCTCAAGGAGGGCGAGGAGTCCCCGACTGCGCCATAATGGCCGCGTGACCGATACGCAGCAGTTTATTTCCGACCACCGCAACGATTCCGACGCCGAGCTCGCAGCCGCGCTCGTGCGCCACGCCGGCCAGCTGGCGCTGCGCATGCGCGGCGAGGGCCTGGACGCGGAGGTGAAAACCTCTGTCTCCGACGTGGTCACGGAAGCCGACCGCACCGCGGAGCGCTTCGTGTCCGAGGCGCTTCAGGCACTGCGCGGCGACGACGGCGTGATCGGCGAGGAGGGTGCTTCCCGCCCGTCCGCCACCGGCCGCACATGGGTGATCGACCCGGTGGACGGCACCTACAACTTCTCCCAGGGCTCGGACTACTTCTGCTCGGCGCTGGCGCTTGTAGACGACAACTCCGCCCACACCCCCGCCATCGGCGCCGTGCACCGCCCCGCCACGGACACCACGTGGATCGCGGCGGACGGCGTGGCCACGCGTGACGGGGTGGAGCTTGGGGGGCTGGCGGAGTCGTCGCTAGGCGAAAGCGCCGTGGTGACCTACCTGCACCCCACCTTCATGGCCAACGACGATGTGCGTGAGGCGTGGCTGCGCGTGATTTCCGGCGCGGCGACGATGCGCATGATGGGCGCCGGTTCTATTGACCTGTCGAATCTCGCGTCCGGGCAAATGGGCGCGTGGCTGCAGCATACCGTGCCGGATTGGGACTGGCTGCCGGGCAAGGCGCTGGTCGAGGCCGTCGGCGGCCGGTGCACAAAAGTCGACGCCGGTGGTGTGACCTGGTGCGTTGCCGGCAACCCGCGGATCGTGGACGAGATCGCCGAGCGCCTGCGCGGCTAGCTGCCCGGGCTAGGGCAAGCGGAACCCGCCCGGGATGTCGCCGAGCACGGCGTCCATGCGCAGCGCACCCGTCGGCGCGTGCAGCGGACCCTGCAGCGGGGTGCGGCAGGCCACGTTGAACGGCGGGCCCCAGATGCCGCCGTTGATCATGCCGATCACGCGGTCGCCCACCATCAGCGGCGCGCCAGAGTCGCCCTGCATGGCGCAGACCTGGTTGGTGTTGCGCTGCTCCCAATCGGTGTACGTGTGGCCGCAGGTTGTGCCGGAGGCCACGCCGGTCTTGCACACCACGCCGCCCGGCTTCACCGGTGCGCCGCCCAAGTGGTTGACGGTCACGCCGTTGTAGGAGCGGGTGACCTCGGTGTTGTCGGCGAGCGTGATCACCGCGTAGTCCAGCTCGCGGTTGACGTGTGTGATCGTGCCGGTGCGGCCGAGCTGCCAGGAATCCGCGGAGCGTACGGCGTCGCCGACATTGCCGCAGTGGCCGGCGGTGACGGCGATTTTCTCGCCGCGGTCGTTGTAGCCGGCCGCCGTGGTGGTGCACATGACTTCCTTGCCGGGCTCGGAGCCGACATACAGCGGGGTGCTCGGGCCGTAGAGCGCGCGGCCGCGTCGCATCGCTTCATCGGACTCGGCCGGGGTGCGCGGTGCGTCGAAGAAGGAGCCGGGAACGCGGTGCAGGACCTTGTCCGCCATGGGCTTTCCGGCCAGGGCTTTGGAAACCGGGTCGGTGCGCCACACGTAGTTGAGCAGGTCGCCCACCGGCGCCTCTGCCTGTTGGGCGTGCGCCGCGGGGCTACCGATAGCCGCCGAGGTAGCAATCAGAAACGCGGCGGTAAGCAGGCGGGCGGCGGACGAACGGCGCATAGCAACCCCAATCACATTGGCAACATGGGCATCAACAGAGATATTCAACCACATCTTTTTCCTCCGTGGGCCAGTAACCGCAAACGTGGCTCATGCGGGCCTGAGGCGGTACCTTGAGCGCATGCACGAAGCCGCCAACGCCGAACAGCACCAACCCACGCACCAACCCACGCAGCAACGCCCCCGCCTGATCGTCCCGGACCTCGCGCGCGGTACCGCCCTGTTGGGCATCGCGATGGCCAACGCCGCCCAGGGGTGGGTGATCAACGACTGGTCGGAGGACCAGTCCCGGGTGGGCTGGTCCGTCGGCGGCGTGCGCCCGGATAGCCTGATCGACCAGATCGGCGCCGTCTTCGCGGCCATGTTCATCCACGTGCGCGGCCTGCCGATGTTCTCCACGCTGCTGGGCTTCGGCTTCGGCCTGGTCGCGGCCAGCCTGTACCGCAAGCACTACCCCGCCAAGCAGGCCCGGCGCGTGCTGTACCGCCGCTACGGCGCGCTCGCGCTGTTCGGCGTGGCGCACATGTTCCTGCTGTTCTACGGCGACATCATGCTCACCTACGGGCTGGTGGGCATCTTCCTCGCGGCGATGCTCACGCTGAGTTCGAAGACGCTGCGCATCATCGCCTACACAATCCTCGGCCTGTTCACGGCCCTCGGCGTCGCCGGCGGTATCGCGTCGTTCTACTTTGACGCCTCCGGCGGCTTCAACCAGTCTGAACCCACCGCCACCTTCGACACCTTCGGGGCGTACTTCTCGTTCAACCTGGACATGGCACTCGGGCAGCTGGTCGCGCAGCCGTTTGCGGTGCTGCAGCTGTTATCGCTTGCCATCATCGGCTACGTGTGGGCGAGGGAGCAGGTGCTTACCGACGTCCACGCGCACCGCCGCACCCTCATCACCTGGAGCATCATCACCGGGCTGGTCATCCTCTGCGTCGGCCTGCCCTGGGGCTTAGCCACCGCGGGCGTGCTGCCGGACGAGTGGGAGCTGCCGCTGTTCATGCTCAACCAGGCGCTCGGCTACCTCACCGGCCCGGGCATCCTGGCGCTGCTCGCGCTGGCCACAGACGAGCTGAACAACCAGGTCCCGGGTTGGGCGCGCGCGTTCGTGGCGCTGGGCAAGCGCTCCATGTCGGGGTATCTCGCGCAGTCGTTCCTCTTCATCGCGATTTGCACCCCGGCGTTTTTGGGCATCGGCCTGGACGCCTCGGTCACCGGCAAGCTCATCATCGGTTTTGTGGTGTGGTTGATTAGCCTGCTGCTGGCGGTGCTGCTGGACCGGGCGGGCAAGCAGGGCCCGTTCGAGTGGGCGCACCGCCGCCTCTCCTACGGCAAGACGGGAAGGATTGAGCCGAAATATGATCAGCCTCAAATCACTGCATGAGATGACACCGCTTGAGGTCCACCAGCTGTACAAGCTGCGTGTGGACGTCTTCGTGGCCGAACAAAACTGCCCCTTCAACGAGATCGACGACCAAGACGCAGCCCCTGAGACCCGCCACATCCTCGCCTTCGAGGGCGAGACGCTGGCCGGCTGCGCCCGCGTCTACCCCACCGAGGACGGCTCCCGGTTCGGCCGGTTTGTGGTCCACCCCGATTTCCGCGGGTCCGGTCTCGGCCCGGAGATCGTGCGCACCAGCATCGAATACACCGAGCGCTTCGACGGCGACCTCATCGTGGAGGCCCAGTCCGGCCTGGTGGGCTACTACGAGCAGTTCGGGCTTGTCGCCGAGGGCGACGAGTTCCTCGACACCGGCGTCCCGCACAGAAAAATGCGGCTGGCCCGCTAGGGGCTCAAGCCGCATCGTTGCAGGTTAACCTGCTACTGGTCGGACCTGCGGTCGTCGACAAGCGTGTCGCTCTCGCCGCTGCGATTGCAAACGGCGTGTACGCGCCATGCTTGGTCCTAACTAGGTCCTAACTAGATTCTTGGCAGCGTTAACGCCCGGGCTTGATCAGCGTGCCGGCGAGCGAGGACGTGACGGCGGACCCCACCAGCACTCCGATGGTGTAGAGGATCCCGGTCACCCCCAGCATCTGCAGTAGCCAACCGAAAAACAGCGCGCCAACGACGGCGCCGGCGATTGCGGCGACCCAACGTCCCATAGTGAAGACCTTCCCTTAAGCGTTATCGAGAGTTTGATGGTGTGTCCGCACCACGGTACCGATTTGCTAGGCTCAGCCTCTGCAACGCGGGTGTGAGAGGGATGAAAACCGTGGCGAATACCGTGGCAGACAACGAGCAAAAACTCCTCGAGCGATTCATGTGGCTCTCCATCGCCGCAGCGGTGCTGACCATTGTGTTGAAGGCCACTGCCGCCTGGGTGACGGGCTCTGTGGGCTTTCTTTCAGACGCCATCGAATCCGGCATCAACCTCATCGCCGCCGCGGTGGGCCTGTGGGCGCTGAAGCTGTCGGCCAAGCCCGCGGACGCGAACCACCACTTCGGCCACGCCCGCGCCGAGTACTTCTCCGCCCAGGTGGAGGGTTCGCTGATCCTGCTGGCGTCGGTGGCCATTATTTTCACCGCCGTGGACCGGTTGATCCACCCGGTGCCGGTGGAGCAGCTCGGCATCGGTCTGGCCTTTTCCGTCGTGGCCACCGTGATCAACGGCGCGGTCGGTGTGGCGCTCATCCGTGCGGGCAAGAAGTACCGCTCCACCACCCTGGATGCCGACGGGCACCATTTGCTCACCGACGTCTGGACCACCGTCGGCGTGATCGTCGGCATGGCGCTGGTATGGCTGACCGGCTGGCAGCCCCTGGACCCGATCGTGGCACTAATCGTGGGCGCGAACATCATGTTCACCGGCTACAAGCTGCTCAAGGGCGCAATCCTGGGCCTGCTGGCGGAGTCCCTGCCCAAGGAAGAAAACCAGATCGTCCACGCCTACCTGGACGAGTACGCCGCCGCCAACGGCGTGAAGTTCACCTCAGTGCGCACCACCGCCGCCGGCCGCGAGCGCATGGTCAACCTGGTCGTGCAGGTCCCCGGCGGCTGGACGGTCGACCGCGCCCACGACCACGCCGACGAAATCGAGGCCGGCGTGGCCGAAGCCCTCGGCGGCGCGGAGACGATCGTCCACGTGGAGCCGCTGGGGCATCCCACCCGCACCGGGCCGCTGACGGTCTAGGGATCCCTTCTGCCGGGTGCCCCTCCAGCCCCCGCGCGGATCTGCTAGTTCCGTTTTCGAGCAACTAGCAGATCCGCAAATCGCCGCGCGCAACCCGCCCCACCGGGACCTCGAAAACGCATAGGCTGGCAGCCATGGCTGATTCGATCAAGGATCCCGAGCTCTACGAGGCCCTGCTGCGCGAGGGCAACTCCAAGTCCAAGGCAGCCGCCATCGCCAACGCCGCGGCACGCGACGGCCGCTCCACGGTCGGCGAGCGCGGCGGCGAGTCCGGCTCCTACGAGGATTGGACCAAGGACGAGCTGTACGCCCGCGCCCAGGAGCTCGACATCGAGGGCCGCTCCGAGATGACCAAAGACGAGCTGATCGAGGCCCTTCGTGACTAAGCCGCTTGATCTTCGCTGTTACTTCGTCACCGGCCAGGGCCCGGACGTCGTGGAGCGCGCCCGTCAGGCCGCGGCCGGCGGAGCGGGCGTGATCCAGGTCCGCTCGAAGCCGATCACCGCCCGCGAGCTCTACGCGCTCTCCCGCGCCGTCGCAGAAGCGGTCCACTCCGTCAACCCGCAGACGCATGTGCTTATCGACGACCGCGCCGACGTCGCCGCTGCCCTCCGCAACCAGGGCATCTCCGGCGTCCACGTCGGCCAGGACGACCTGGACGTGAGCGTGGTGCGCGAGCTGCTTGGCCCCGACGCGATCATCGGCCTGACCACCGGCACCTTGGAGCTGGTCCAGGCCGCCAACGAGCACAAGGACGTCATCGACTACATCGGTTGCGGGCCGTTCCGCGCCACCCCGACGAAGGATTCCGGCCGCGCCCCGATCGGGCTGGACGGCTACCCGGAGCTGGTAGCCGCCTCCGAGCTGCCGCTGGTAGCCATCGGCGACGTCACCGCCGACGACGCCTACGATCTCGCCGCCCAGGGCGTGGACGGGCTGGCCATCGTGCGCGGCATCATGCACGCCGGCGACGCGAAGGCGTACTGCGAGCGCGTCGTCGCCGAGTTCGACCGCGGTGCCCAGGCCCACGCAACCACGAGCTAGCCACACGCACAAACCCAGAGGAAGCACCCCTGAGTAAGGCCGAAATTAGGGCAAACTCGTGCTTTGTTCCTCAGGGTCTGTGCGCACGGGCGTCGCTGAGGTCTGGCTGAACCACACGAAACTCGCTTCCACACCGACACGAACGCGCTACCCTGTCAAGCGTGAATGTTTCGGTCGTCGGCGCAGGAGTTATCGGCCTGGCCACCGCGCTTACCCTCGTGAACCGCGGCCACACGGTCACGGTCCACGACCCTGAGCCCGCCTCCGGCGCTTCCCATCACGCGGGTGGGATGCTCGCCCCGACTGCAGAGGTGGTGTACAAGCAGGACCCCCTCTTCCCGCTCATGCGCGCCTCCGCCGAGTGGTACCCGGACCTGATCGCACTCACCGCCAAGTACACGGACCTGCCCACGGGCTACCGCACGGACGGCACGCTCGTGGTCGCGCGCGACACGGCGGACAAGACCCACCTCGAAGAACTCACCGAGTACCAGTCCCGCCACGGCATGGCGGTGGACAAGCTCACCACCCGCCAGGCCCGCAGGCTCGAGCCGGCGCTCTCCCCCGCCATCAACGGCGCGGTCAGCATCGACGGCGACCACCAGGTGCAGCCCCGCCTGTTTACGCGTGCGCTTCTCGACGCCTGCCGGTCCGCGGGCGTCACCTTCACCACCGACCGCATTGACAGCCTCGACCAGCTCGAAGAAGCCGACCAGGTCGTCGTCGCCAACGGTCTCGGCGCCCAAGAGCTCGTCGAAGGCCTGGACCTGCGCCCGGTCTACGGCGACGTGCTCCACGTGCGCGTGCCAAAGCACCAGTACCCGCTGCTCACACGGGTGGTCCGCGGGTTCGTTGAGGACCGTCCCGTCTACCTCATCCCGCGCGAGGATGGCACGCTGACCATCGGCGCGACCACCCGCGAGGACGGCCGTGACCAGCCCCAGGTCCAGGGCATCCACCAGTTGTTGCGCGACGCCATCGAGCTCGTACCGGCGCTGGAGGAGTGCGACTTCGTCGAGGCCACCGCGGGCGCGCGCCCCGGCACGCCGGACGACCTGCCCTACCTGGGCCGCATCGACGAGCGCACGGTCGTGTCCACCGGGTACTTCCGGCACGGGATTTTGCTTGCGGGGTTGGGGGCGCGGGTTGGGGCGGAGCTCGTCGATAGGCGTAAGCCCTCAATAGACTTGACCGCGTGCGACCCGAGGAGGCATTCATGAACATCACGCTCAACGGAGAAGCGGCCACCACCGCCGCGGCGACGGTGGAGGAACTCGTGGCGGAGGTCGGCGCACCCGCCGACGGCACCGCGGTGGCCATCGACGGCGAGGTCGTGCCGCGCTCGCAGTGGGGGCAGAAGCTTCACGACGGCTGCTCCGCCGACATCCTCACCGCAGTGCAAGGAGGCTAGGAGTGCTGGAGATCGCCGGAAAGCAGTTCGGCTCGCACCTGATCATGGGCACGGGCGGGGCGAGCTCCTTCGACATGCTGGAGCAGGCCCTGAAGGCCTCCGGCACGGAGCTGACCACGGTGGCGATGCGCCGCCACAGCGCCACCACCGGCGGCGGCGAGAGCGTGTTCGACCTGCTGCAGCGCCTGGACATCGCGCCGCTGCCGAACACCGCCGGTTGCCGCACCGCGCGCGACGCGGTGATTACTACGAAGCTCGCACGCGAGGCGCTGGGCACCGACTGGGTGAAACTGGAGGTCATCGCGGATGACCGCACGCTGCTGCCCGACGTGGTGGAGACCGTGGACGCCTGCGAGATGCTCGTCGACGAGGGCTTTACCGTGCTCGCGTACACCTCCGACGACCCGGTTGCCGCCAAGCGCCTCGAGGACCTGGGCGCGGCGGCGGTGATGCCGCTTGGCTCGCCGATTGGTACAGGCCTGGGCATTTTGAACCCGCACAACATCGAGCTGATCTGCGCGCGCGCCGAGGTGCCAGTGCTTATCGACGCCGGCGTGGGCACCGCCTCCGACGCGTCGCTGGCCATGGAGCTGGGCTGCTCCGGAGTGCTTCTTGCCAGCGCGGTGAACCGCTGCCAGGACCCGGTGGCGATGGCGCAGGCCATGCGGCACGCGGTAGAGGCCGGCAGACTTGCGCGCGCCGCCGGGCGGATCCCGAAGCGCGAGCACGCCGTGGCGTCCTCTACCTTCGACGGCCTGGCCAGCTGGGCCGACGAGGTGTTGTAAATGCTGCCGGAGCAAGAACTCAAGCGAACCGCGCGCCAGATGAACCTGCCCGGCTTCGGCCCGGAGCAACAGCAGCGCCTGCACGACGCCCACGTGCTGGTTATCGGCGCGGGCGGGTTGGGCTGCCCGATCATGCAGACGCTGGCGGCCACTGGTGTCGGCCACATCACGGTGTGGGACGACGACACGGTGGACCTGACCAACATCCACCGCCAGATCCTCTTCGGCGCGGACGACGTGGGCCGCCGGAAAGTCGACGTGGCCGCCGAGCGGTTGCGCGCGCTGCAGCCGGACATCCAGGTCACCACCTCCTTCGACCGGCTGACCCCCGACAACTTCATCGAGGCGCTCGAAGGCATCGATTTACTCATCGACGGCTCCGACACCTTCGCCACCAAGTTCCTCGCCGCCGACGCCGCCGAAATCACCGGCACGCCGCTGTTGTGGGGGTCGGTGCTGCGCTACCGCGGCGACATTGCGCTGTGGCACTCCGGCCCCGGCGCGCCCGCGGACGGGGTCGGGCTGCGCGACCTCTACCCCACCCAGCCGGACGCGGATTCCGTGCCGGATTGCGCCACCGCCGGCGTGCTCGGCGTGACCACGTCCGTGGTCGGCTCGCTGATGTCCACCGAGGCGGTGAAGTTCCTCGCGGGCATCGGCGAGGTGCACATCGGCCGACTGCACATGTACGACGCACTGTCCGCCACCATCCGCCGCTTCACCGTCACCCGCGACCCGGCGCGCGAGCTCGCCACCACTTTGGGCACCTACGCCGAGGCATGCACCGTGAGCACCGAAGGGCAATTGCTTTACGACGCCATCCGCACCCGACAAGCCCACGCCTTAGATATCCGCGAACCGCACGAGCGGGCGATCGCGGATCTGCCGTTTGCCTCCGCGCACCTGCCGCTGAGCGTGATCGAGCGCGACCCGGAGGCCGTCAACGAGGCGCTTGCCAAGTACGAGGATGGCGACGAGGTGGTGGTCTACTGCGCCGGCGGGGTGCGTTCAGATCGGTTTGTCAGCGAGTACGGGGCGCTCGCCGAAACATTGGGAATTTCTCTGCAATCTTTGCCCGGAGGCGTGCAACGCTGGGCATAAACTGCAATACTTTTGTCATGCAGATCACAAAGACCGCCCCCATTGTTACTACCGTCACTCTCATCGCCGCCGCTGCCGTACTCGCACCGGCCGCATCCGCCAACAACGCCGCCTACTCCAACTCCGCAGGCGACGTCCGCTGCGAGATCTACCAAGTCAACGGCACCACGAAGACCATTTGCATGTCCGACCCCGCACGCAAGGCACAGCCGGAGTGCAACCCGCCGGGGCAGCTCGCCCCGGCCGTGAGCGTCGGTGGCGGATCCGCCGAGGTCCACTGCTGGAACCAGGGCTTTACCAACGTGCCGCAAAAGCTGAACCCCCTGCAGGTCAAGCAGCTCGGCACCGCGTACATCGCTCCGGATTTCTCCGGCAACCTGTACGTGGCGGACATTGCCACCCGCGCGATCATCCGCGCGGGCGCCACCAACCAGGTGCTGTTCAAGCTCTAAGTCACCACCATGCACACCATCACCCGTGGCATCCTCGCCACTCTGGCTGCCACCGCTGCCCTCGCCGCAGGCACGTCCACCGCGTCCGCCAGCGAGGGCTTCAACCCCCGCAACGTCGAGTGGCCCGCCGCCCACGGCGCACTGCCCGCGCAGCCGCCGTACGCCACGTTTGCCAACCAACAGGACACTGTGCGCTGCGGTGTCTACACCATCGACGGCCAGGACTTCATCCACTGCCTCAGCCTGGTGGACACCATGCCAGGTCACATGTGCGCGGGCCAGGGCAAAGCCAACGCCATGAACCTGGGCAAGTGGGACGCTTGGGACTGCGCCGACACCAACGCCTTCGCCGGCGCCCCGAAGATGGGCAATCTGCAGCTGCGCCGCTACGGCACCACGTTCGTCGCCAGTGACACCAAGGGCAACTTTTTCATCGGCGACCGGGAGCTCAGCCGCATCATCCGCGTCGGCGAGATTAACGACATTTACGCCGACCGCGGCCGCATCATCGCGTTCAACTCGAAGCTGCGCGGCTCGTCCATCCCGGCCATGTCGTCCATCTAACCCTCACCCACACATCCGTTCGATTCCGCCGTCTCCGGGATCGGACGGAAAATTATAATGTCGGCCTGTTCCACCACAACCGCATAAAGGAGGCGCCCTTGGGCGAGACATTAAGAGCCGCCGTGTACTGCACAAATCCGCCGTCGCTCTTCCCCCGAGAACTGCATATGTTGGCCGACATCGCACGCTACGCCGACGATCACACAGGGCCTGTCCTGGACACCGGCGGCACCGTGCGCCAGGCGCGCAGGGGCTACGTGCAACGCCTGGGAGACCCGAAGGACCAACTCGGGCTGAAGGCGAACCTTTTGGAAACCCGCCTGTTCGTCTTCACCGCCACCGGCTGGCTCGCACCGGTGGAAGGCCCGGAGCACGACGGCGCGTACCAGCTCAACGTGCCTAGGCTGCAAAGGCTTCTCGACGCCACGGAGGCAGCCATGGCCACCGGCCAGACAGATGCGGACGCAATCGCGGAAGCCGACCGGGAGCTGCCCGGCGACTTCGACGGGCAGCTCCCGGACCTGGCGGAGCAGGTGGACCGGCTGCTGGTTCACAACCCGGCGGCGTAAGGCCAAACAGCCCTAGGCCGCACTCCCCTCCTGCTGGCGGATGCGGCCGCGGCGCGCGAACCACGCCGCCACAAACGAGAGCACGAGCGCGACGAGGACACCGAGGTTCGCGTCCGCCCAGTGCTCGCCGACCAGCGGCAGGAGGTAGCCCTGCCAGTTGTTCCACGCCGCTTCCTCGGCAAACAGGTTCACCACCAGGCCCCAGCCGATGATAGAGGCAACAACCAGGATGCCGATCGAGGTCCAGTCGACGGCGCCGTAGCGACCTTCAGCGCGATAAAGCGAAGGCTCATCATAATCCTGCGTGCGCGAGTAGATGTCCGCGATGAGGATGCCCGCCCAGCTGGCTAGGGGCACGCCGAGGGTGATCAGGAAGGACTGGAACGGCCCGAGGAAGCTTTCGGGGAAGAAGACCACCCAGATGGTGCCGAGGGTGAGGATGACGCCGTCGATCGCAGCGGCCGCGGGGCGCGGGATGTTGATACCAAGGGTGAGCAGCGTCAGGCCCGAGGAGTAGATGCCCAGCACCGCGCCGGAGACCAGCGCGAGCACCGCGGTGATCAGAAACGGCACGAGCACCCAGGTGGGCAGCACCACGGCGAGCGCGCCGATCGGGTCGTCCGCGATGGCCTCCGCCAGCGCCTCGTCGGACGCGGCGAGCAGCAGGCCGAAGACCACCAGGATGGCGGGCGCGATGGCGCCGCCGAAGGTGTTCCAGAAGATAATGGCGGAATCCGGGGTGTCGCGGCGCTGGTAGCGCGACCAGTCGGCGGCGATGTTGATCCAGCCCAGGCCGAAGCCCGTCATCACCATCACCAGCGCGCCGACCACGCTGCCAGTGGAGCCGGCGGGGATGGCTTGGACCGCGGCCCAGTCGATGCGCGGGATGGTCAGCGCCATGTACAGCACGGTTACCGCGCCGGTGATCCAGGTCAGCACCGACTGCAGCTTCATAATCGTGTGGTAGCCCAGCACCGACGCCGCCACGATCAGCCCGGCCACGATCACGGTCGCGATGACCTTGGTGGCGGTGCCGGGGTTGCCGCCAAGCTCGCGGATCACCGTGGTTGTGGCCAGCACCGCCATAATCGACAGGAACGTCTCCCAGCCGATGGACGTCAGCCACGAAACGATGCCCGGCACCTTCTGCCCCTCCACGCCGAACGCGGCGCGCGAGAGCACCATCGTCGGCGCGGACCCGCGCTTGCCAGCGACGGCGATGAGCCCGCAGAGGAAGAACGAGAACGTCACTCCCAGTGCGGTGACGAGCGCGCCCTGCCAGAACGACAGCCCGAACCAGAGCACGAACGAGCCGTAGGAGATGCCGAAGACCGAGATGTTCGCGGCGAACCACGGCCAGAACAGGTCTGATGGTTTCGCGGTGCGCTCGGATTCGGGGACGATGTCGATGCCCAGAGTTTCCACTACTGGCGCACTATTCGCTGTGGGTTTGCTGTGTGACATACATGGACTATACGTCGCAGCCAAAGCCCCCATAATGGTCTTATGAAATTTCTTGCGCTTTCCACCAGTGTCCACCGCTACACCGACTCCGGCATCCACACCGGCATGTGGCTGGGCGAGTACACGCACTTCTACGACGTGCTCACCGAAGCCGGCCACGAGGTTACACTCGCCAGCGTCGACGGCGGCGCCGTGCCCATCGACCCAGTGAGCCTGAAAACCCCGGTGATCCAGCTCGGCGGCACGAACAAGCGCTACGAGGACCCCGAGTTCATGGACCAGCTCGACGACACCCCGGCGATCGCGGACGTGAACCTCGACGAGTTCGACGGCATCTACCTCATCGGCGGCCACGGCACCATGTTCGACTTCGCGGTCGACGAGGTGAAACAGGCCGTCGCCCACAACGGTCGGCGGAGTTCGGGAACGGTTCGACGGCCGAGCCTCAGATAATGCCTTCGAGGCGTTGCTCGATCTGCGGCTTCGGCATCGCCCCAATGATCTCGCGCACGATTTCACCCTTGTCGAAGACCTTCATCACAGGGATCGAACTGATGTTGTAGCGTGAGGCGATGTCGGGGTTCTCGTCGACATTGAGCTTGGCGATGAGGAGCTTTCCATCCTGCTCAGCTGCAATCTGGTCCAGGACCGGCGCGATCGCACGGCACGGGCCGCACCAGGCTGCCCAGAAGTCCACGAGAACGGGGACCTCGCTCTGGAGCACAACCTCTTCGAAGGCCTGGGTGTCGACGGTGGTGACTTCGCTCATGGGACTGCTTTCCTTCCTATTACACGTCGCGTGCGATAGACCGCGCGCACATCACAACACCCTACCCGGTGGGGGTATTCCCGTGGTGCTAGTTTTAGACCAGTCGCATCGTGGTCAGGCAGGTTTGCGCATCGTCGCCGACGGTCGAAAGTTCGGAGGTGACGGTCTGGCCGTCGTGGGTGATCGAGATCGATGTCTCGATGCCTCGGGGCAGCCAGATCCCGACGAAGCCGTTGTCGAGGGTTCTCAACTCCTCGTCGACGATCGTCTCGCCGGTCGTCGCATCCGTCACCGTTACGGCCACGTCTGCGTTGCGCAGCTCGCCCAGGCATCCGGTCGGGCTGTGGTAGTAGCAATCATGGGTCTGCGACCGATACGGGGCAACGGATACGTAGATCTCGTCACTGGGCAACCGCACCTCTGTCGCGTGCTCGTGCTGATCAGTGAGCGTGACCATCTCCGCAGTGATCGACGTGGTCAAGGTCTCCGTGCGATCGTCCAGCGGGATCGCATCGAGCGTTTCGACCAGCTCCCGCACGTCGAGGCCTTCGAGACCATTCTCGACAAGAATCTCGGCTCCGCTGGCCGAGGTGGCTGAGGGTGAGTCGTTGGCGGCCGCGCATCCGGTGAGCAGGAAAGCGCCGATCACGACGGTGGTTGCAGCGGTTTTCTTCCCGCCGTACTTCGGCAATGACCTGAGGTTTTTCATGGGATTCCTTCTCGTGCCTGCCCGTGGTGCCAATTGGCCATAGTACCCCATAGGGGTAGTGCCTACCTGTGTGATGCGGAAGCGCCCCGCCCGGTACGAGCCCGGGAGGGGGCGCTGCGTTCAGTCGTGCTTGCTGACTTCCGGTTCATGTTCGGCAATGTGCTCGGTCTCGATCTGGAAGGTTGCGTGATGGACGGAGACCTCGAAGTGTCCTGCGACGCAGTCTTTGATCTCTTGGAGCATCTGGGCGGCATGACCGTCGGTGAAGCATTCGTCGTCGACGACGACGTGGGCGGTCAGGGTCGGTAGGCCGGTCGCCACAGTGGAGGCGTGCAGATCATGAACATCCTGGACGTGGTCGAGTTCGAGGATGTGTGAGCGGACTTTGTCGAGGTCGAGGCCCTTAGGAGTGAACTCCATGAGGACGCCGGTGGTCTCGCGCATCAGCTTGAACGCGCGAGGCACGATCAGGGTGGCGATGAACAGTCCGGCGATGGCGTCGGCCTGCATGAACCCGGTCGTGGAGATCACGATCGCCGCGATGATCACTCCGAGTGAGCCGAGGGCGTCGTTGAGGACTTCGAGGAACGCGGCACGCATGTTGAAGTTCGAACCGCGGCTGGAGGCGAGGATGGTGATGGCGATGATGTTCGCGACCAGGCCGATGATGCCGAAGATCAGCAGTTCGCTTGCGGGCACCTCCGGCGGCTCGAACAGTCGCCGGATTCCTTCGATGGCGGCGTACGTGCCCACCACCAGCAGCAGTGCCGACTGTCCGAGGGCTGCGATCACCTCGATACGTCGGAACCCCCAGGTGCGCTTGGAGTTGGCGGGCTTGAGCATCAGCGTCCCGGCGATCAGTGCGACCAGTAGGCCGACGGCATCGGTGATGGCATGGGCGGTGTCGGTTAGCAGTGCGAGGCTGCCGGTGATGACCGAGCCGATGGCCTGGGCGACGACGATCGTCGCGGTGATCGAGAATGCGATCCAGAGTTTCTTGCGGAAATCTCCAGGGTGCCCGGTCTCGCTGGCTGCGGGGCCGTGATTGTGTCCTGCGCCCATGTCTACTTCTTCTCCGTATCTGTCGCGTGGTGGGTATGTGGGAGTCGCAGGTGCGTGCAGAGCAGGGCCTGCGTGCCGGTGGCATCGAGGAGGCATTCGGCAGCGGCGACGAGGGTACGCAGGAGTTCGGGCTGTGTCAGCGAGTACCAGGTGGAGCGCCCTTCCGGGCGCATCGTCGCCAGGCCGCACTCAACGAGAAAGCCGACATGTTTGCTTACCGTGGACTGGGCCAGGCCCATGTGCTCGACCAGATCGCGGACCCGGTGCTCGCCCGAGGCGAGGTGCTGCACGATCGCCAACCTCGTCGGTTCTGCAAATGCCTGGAACAGGTGGGCGTACGCTGCTGTCGCCACCTCGTCGAGGGTTGCCCCCTCTTGTTGATTCATAGTCATATAGCGATTATATCGCTCTATGACGATATTGTCGAGTGTGATCTGTCGCTCGATGCGAAATGAAGCTCAGAGGTTCCGGCGCGCCCGAGGGTGGACTGCCCGCTTCCTGCGACGCGTGCCTTATTGGATTCGGCGGAAAGTGGAGGTGCCTACGGGACTCGAACCCGTGTACAAGGTTTTGCAGACCGCTGCCTATCCTCTCGGCCAAGGCGCCAAGTCGCCGGCAAGATCAGTCGCCCGGCGTGAGGCCGGCAACCAGGTTGAAGGCGCCGGTGAGAATGTTCAGCGACACGACCCCGACGACATCAGAGATCTCACGGTCGCTGTACCCGAACCCCCGAAGCTCGTCGATCTGCTCGTCGGTGATCGACGCAGGCTCACGGTAGACCTGGAGGCCGAGCGCGATCATCGCCGCGACCGGGCCGGTCATCGCCGTACCCTGCTGGGCGAGTGCGATCTCGTTATCGCTGACCCCGAGTGATCGTGCCGCGCTGATGTGCGAGGCCAGGCACATTCCGCATCCTTGCTGCGACTGCACGGCGATCGAAACGAGCTCGCTGACCTTGCGGTCGAGCTTGGCGCGACGCATGGCTTTGCTCAGCTGGAGATAACCGCCGAGCACCGCCGGGGAATGCGCCATCGTCGAGACCATGTCTCCGACCTCGCCGTGCCGCTCGACGAGATCGCCGAGCAAGTCTCGTGAGCTCCCCACTGCGGTCTCAGGGGTCAATCGGGAAAAACGGGGCATAATGCCTCCTTAGTCAGTTTGGTCGCGAGTTCGAGGTTGAACCCGCAGGGATGCGTTCCTGCTGCTGATGCCCGGCATGTACACCGGTCAATAGGTAGAAGTCGCCGGACTCGCGTTGCTGCCGACTCACGATCCCGGCCGCATCCAGGTGCGGTGTGTCATACGTGGCGTGCGCGTGTTCAGCCTCTCTCATAGTCACCAATCCTACCCTTTACCCCTATGGGGTATCAAGTATTATCCGATTGGTTTGAAGGACTCGGAGACGCGTGGCCGGGTGCGGCGGATTGAGGTGAGGCCAGAGACGACGGGTCCGCGCAGGAGTACGTGTCCAGTCGGAAGGGTCAACCGCGTCCAGCGGCCGGCGGTGGAGATCGCGGCCTCTCCTTCGGAGCTGAGGAACCCGAAGACGTAGGCGGCGAACGCGACGCCTTGTGGCAGCGACGCGAGGGCTGTGTCCGGGGTGCCCCAGACCATGCCCCGGATCTTGCGGGCGACATCGTCGCCGGGTTTGTCGGGAAGTGCTTGGGCCACGGCCTCGATGCCGGCACGGACGCTACGCATCAGCGTCAGACTGGACACGTCCGCAATGTATCTCCACCCGTGTTGTGGGGGTTCGACGCTGGTCCAAGCGGGTGCCAGCGAGGTCTCCGGCAGTTCGAGGGACAGGGGGTCGACGGTCGCGGTCAGGGTTTCGACGGTGACGTCGCACTGCAGCTCGGGGTCGGAATGGAGCGTGCGAAGGACGAGGATCGTAGGGGTGCGGTCGAGCGGACCACGGGGCGTTGGTACACCGCACTCATGCGCAGCAGCCCGGCCGCGGCCTGCAAGCGCACGCCGTGGGCGCCGGCTCGCCTGGCCCGTTGAGCGAAAGTGGGCGCATCGCGGGCGGACGGCGTGTCGGTGAGGATCAGGCGTGGAGGGCGTCGTGAGGGCTTCCCGCCGTGTCCTGGAACGCGGCCTCGGGGTCCGGGATTAGGAGCGGACGAGTCGGTTGATGGCGTCGGTGGCTTCCTGTATCTTCTCGACGGCCGCCTCGTCGCTGAGCTTCGCTGCGTCGAGCACACAGTGCTTGAGATGATCGTCGAGTAGACCGGTCGCGACCCCCTGGAGGGCGCGGGTCAGGGCGGATACCTGGGTGAGGATGTCGATGCAGTATTTCTCTTCATCGATCATCTTCGCGATCCCTCGGGCTTGACCCTCAATGCGCTTCATACGGCCGAGGTAGCGCTCCTTGTCGTTGATGTATCCGTGCTGATGAGAATCGGTGTCGACAGACATGGGCATGTCCTTACTTCTGGCGTTCCAGGACGGAACGCGTGCTGGCTTCGGGTGTGAGGTCGATGCGCCGCAGGAGTTGGGCGTTGAGCGCGACGACCACGGTGGAGGCCGACATCAGGATCGCGCCGATCGACATTGGCAGGACGAATCCCACCGGTGCCAGGATGCCGGCCGCAAGCGGCACGGAGATGAGGTTGTATCCGGCGGCCCACCACAGGTTCTGCTTCATCTTACCGTATGCGCGTCGTGAGAGCTGGATGATGGAGAGCACCGACCGGGGGTCGGAGCTGGCCAGGATCACCCCGGCCGAGGCGATGGCGACATCGGTGCCGGCGCCGATCGCGATGCCGACGTCGGCCTGGGCCAGTGCCGGGGCGTCGTTGACGCCGTCGCCGACCATGGCGACCTTCTTGCCCTCGTGCTGCAGTTGGGCGACCTTGGCGGACTTGTCCTCGGGGCGGACGCCGGCGAAGACGCGGTCGATGCCGAGCTCCCGTCCGACCTCGTTCGCCACGGCCTCGGCGTCGCCGGTGATCATGACGACCTCGACGCTCAGGGCGTGGAGGGCGTCGACGGCGTTGCGGGATTCGGGGCGGATCTCGTCGGCGAGCTTGAGGCCGCCGACCACCTGGCCGTCGCGGAGGACGTGCAGGATGATCGCGCCCTCAGAACGCCATTCCTCGGCTGTGCCGACCTCGTGCTGGCCGGTCTCCTCAAGCAGCCGGGGGCCGCCGACGCGGACCTCCTGGCCGGCGACAGTCGCGGTGACTCCGACGGCGGGCGAGGATGAGAAGCCGCTGGCCTGCTGAAGGGCGAGGCCCTTGTCCTTGGCGGCGGCGACGATGGCCTTGGCGAGCGGGTGCTCGCTGTCGGCCTCGGCCGAGGCCGCGAGGGCGAGGACCTGGTCGGCGTCGAGGTCGCCGGTCGGTTCGACGCCGGTGACGGTGGGCTCGCCCTTGGTCAGTGTGCCGGTCTTGTCGAAGAGCACTGCGTCGACCTGCCGCATCGACTCCAGGGCGAGGCGGTCCTTGACCAGCACGCCGCCGCGGGCGGCGCGCTCGGTGGCGATGGAGACCACGAGCGGGATCGCCAGGCCGAGGGCGTGGGGGCAGGCGATGACGAGTACGGTGATGGTACGGACCACGGCCTCGTCGGGCATGCCGATGAGCGTCCAGACGACAGCGGTGACCAGCGCCGCGCCGAGAGCGAACCAGAACAGCCAGGCCGCGGCCTTGTCGGCGATCCGCTGGGCGCGGGAGGAGGAGTTCTGGGCCTCGGTGACGAGCCGGTTGATCCCGGCCAGGGCGGTGTCGTCGCCGGTGGCGGTGATTTTCACCCGCAGGCCGGAGTCGGTGGCGACGGTGCCGGCGGTAGCTGTCTCGCCCTCGCCCCGAGAGACCGGGCGGGACTCGCCGGTGATCATGGACTCGTCCATGTCGGCGCGGCCGTCGACGATGGTGCCGTCGGCCGGAACGCTGCCGCCGGGGCGCACGATCACGACGTCACCCACAACGAGGTCGGCTGGGGCCACCTTAACGACGTTCTCGCCCTCGACGCGCTCGGCCTCGTCGGGCAGCAGTGCAGCCAACGAGTCGAGCGCCGAGGTGGTCTGGGCCAGGGAGCGCATCTCGATCCAGTGGCCCAGCAGCATGATCACGATCAGCAGCGCCAGCTCCCACCAGAACTCCAGCTCGTGATGGACAAGCCCGAGGGTCGCGGCCCAGGAGGCGAAGAAGGCCACCGTGATCGCCAGAGCGATGAGCAGCATCATCCCGGGCTTGCGGGACTTCAACTCGCTGACGGCGCCGGTGAGGAAGGGCCTGCCGCCCCAGACGTACATGACGGTGCCCAGTACCGCGGCGACCCAGCCCGCCCAGCCGGGGACCTCGTAGCCCAGCAGCATGGAGAACATCGGCGAGAGGGTGACCGCGGGGATGGCGATGACGAGGTTGATCCAAAACAGCCGGCGGAACTGGCCAACGTGGTCCCCGTGGCCGCCATGGCCGCTGTGATCTCCGTGGCCGCCATGGCCGCTGTGATCTCCGTGGACACCGTTCTCATCGAGGCCCGTGTGGTCTGAGTGCTGCCCGTGGTTCATGGCGTGGCCCTGGTGTCCAGTGTGCTGGCCCTCGTGCGTGCCGTGCGCCTCCGCCGAGGCGTGTGCGGACACAGACCCGTGGTGATGCTCGCCGTGAGCGGGTGCATCGGTTCCGTGACCGTGGTGCTGGTGTGAGTTCGGGTCCGTCATCGTTCTTCTCCTTCGTCATCGAGCCATGCCGCTCACCCGGTCGCCGGGCAAGCGAACGTCGGCTCAGGGCGCTGGTTGGATCTCGCTCTCGACGACCCACTTGTGGTTCGTCATCTTCATGCCGTCCGTCTCGTAGTCGACCATGTAGACCGTCTCATCGGTAGACGAAGCGATGGTGGCCCTCGCGCCCTCCATGCCCTCCATGTGCTTGGCGAGCAGCGTCACCGCTGTGCCATCGGTCAGGCGCTCGTCGCCGGCATCCTCGATTTCTTCCTGCACGACCCACTTGTGGTCCGTGACGGGGTCGCCGCCACCTGCGTTAGTGTAGTTCACGGAGTACGTGTACGTGTCGAATGCGCCGGAGATCGTCGCTGTCGCACCGTCCATGCCTTCCATGTGGTCGGCCGTGAGCTGTACCTCTGTGCCGACCGGGTATGTGGGGTCACTGGCTTCGGCGATACCCTCGGGTGCCGGTCCGCCGTCCATCGGGTGCTCCATCGAGTGATCCATTTCCTCATCTCCGCTTTCTGCATTGTCGCCGCCGTGGCCCTGCTCCTCAGTAGCCGAAGGGTCGGTCTGCTGGTCTTCGTCTGCTCCGCTGCTGCAACCGGCGAGCACGAGTGTCACTCCGAGCACTCCTGCTGCCAGCCCTGCTCGCAGTCTCCTCTGCATGTCAGCTCCTTTCATCATGACACCTACCCTATACCCCCCAGGGGTACTAGTCAAGGATTGCGCGTTGTACCGGCGTGAATCGATCGAATTGTCCTTCTCAGAGGGACTGCTCATGTTGGATGGGCAATGCGGCGATGAGGGGATGGTCGAAGCCCGCCGGTCCGATCTTCGCGGCTCCACCGGGAGAACCAAATTCGTCGAAGAACTCGACGTTGGCCTTGTAGTAGTCAGACCATTCGTCGGGCAGGTCGTCTTCGTAGTAGATGGCCTCGACGGGACAAACCGGTTCGCAGGCTCCGCAGTCAACGCATTCGTCGGGATGGATGTAGAGCGAGCGTTCGCCCTCGTAGATGCAGTCGACAGGACATTCGTCGATGCAGGCGCGGTCCTTGACGTCCGCGCAGGGAAGCGCGATCGCATAGGTCATGGCTGCTCTTCTTGGTCGGGTGCGGTTCGGCGGCGAGAGTCGGTGGGGAGTTCGGAGAAGTCGTCAGTCTCTGCCGGATCTGCGGCCGGCTAAGGAATGCGCAGGCGTAGGACGGTGGCTGCAAGGCTGAGGGCGATGATGATCGCACCGAGGACTGTCATCGTTCCTGACAGGGTGAGTACCGGCACGAGCAACCCGGCGACGATGGTGGGCACGCCGAATGCCAGGTAGGCGACCGTGTAGATCACAGCCATCACGGCGGCGCGTTCCGACGATGCCGTGTGGGGCATGAGTGTGCGCAGCACCCCGAGGAACGCTGTGCCGAACCCGGAACCGACGATCGCGACCGACACGACGTAGGCCGGGTAGGAACCGAGTGCGAGGGCGACGATGCTCGCTGCGGTGCCGAATGCCAGGGCGCTGGTCGCATACAGGCTGATGGTGCGGGCGGAACGCCGCTGCAGGACGGACGAGGCGGTGATTCCGGAGATCGCCAGTGCGAAGATGACGATGCCCGCGTGGGTGTGCGTGGAGCCCCCGAGCTCACTGCCGACGAGGCCGGCTCCGAGCGCGAGGAAGAGTCCGTTGGTCGCCCACCCGGCGATAATCGCGGGCACACCGGCGGTGAACATGCGGCGCAGGTGCAGTGGCACCATAAACCGCGGGCGGAGGTCGCCACGTCGTATCCGGGTCTTGGGGACCAGTTCCGGTGTGCTCCACACCGTCGCTGCCACGGTGAGGAAGGCGAGCACGAGCGGGCCGAAGACCGCAGCTGTCGGTTCGGGGGTGAGATCGAGGAGCAGCGCAGCACCGAGTGCCCCGGTCCCGAGACCGATCATCGGCCCGATCGTGTTCCACAGGGCTGCGATGTTCGGATGCGACGGCGGCTCGAAGTCGATCATCATCGCCGACAGGGCCGGGATGAGCAGACCCGCTGCGAGTCCTTGCAGAGCGCGGGCGACCAGGAGTGTCGCGAGGCTGTCGGCGAACCAGAACATGGCCAGGCTGAGTGCCAGCGCCAGGGAACCGGCGGTTACGACCGGACGTCGGCCGATGTGATCGGAGAGCGGTCCGAGGTAGAGCAGCGCGGCCAGGAGGGTGAAGGTGTAGACCGCGAATACGAGTGTGGTGGCGACGGGGACGAGTCCGAGCTGTTCTGCGATCTGGGGGTAGAACAACGACGGCGCGCTGGCAGCCGCCATCATGAGAATGGTCGCTGCCATCGCGAGCGCGAAACCCCGCCGCGGGATCTGCCTCGTATAGTCGCCCGCCATCGTCTATGCCTGCAGGCCGTGGAGCTGCTGACCCCACTGGTAGACGGTGCCGACCGCGTCGATGCCGGTGACGCCGACGACGGTGCCGTCGGTCTCGTGGCGCACGATGAACTCCTCGCCGGCTTCCACCTGGGCGTCTGCACCAGCGGTGTACCCGACTCCGGAGATCATCTGACCGTAGACCAGCGCCATGTAGGGGCTGCGCGGCAGGTAGGTGCCCGGATCGTCGCTGATGTCGAGGTCGTGCAGTGCGGCCTGTGCGGCGTGCGTGCCCTGCGCGGCGGCGTCTTCCCAATGGTCGATGCGCCAGACGCCCAGTGCTTCGTCGTGATGCGTAGCTACACCTCCGGCGGCGTAGACGTGGTCTGCTGCGGCACGGAGGCGATCATCGACGTCGATGCCGTTCGTCCACGGCGACGGGGCTGCGGGCGTCGTGCCGAGCGCAACGAGGAGTAAGTCGGCCACGATGCGTTGATCGTCGTCGAGGGTGATGGCAACACCGGATTCTGTTTCGTCGACATGCTGGAGAGTGCGACCGAATCGAGTCTGCACCTTGGCGGCATGGTCAGCGGCGAGGCGCTCAGCCACCGGCGCCCCAAACGCTCCGATGCCGGGAACAGAACTGCGAGAGACCAGCATGACCATGTGTCCGTCGGCTTGCAGCGACGAAGCGGTCTCGGCTGCGATGATTCCGCCGCCATAGATCGTCACTCGCGCCGGCCGTGCCAGGCTGGTCAGCAGATCGCGGATACTCATGGCATCTTCCAAGGAGTGCAGAGCAGTGACCCGGCCTTGTCCGACGTCGTCGCCTTCGAGTACACCCGCGGGCAGAGAGCGGGGCACGCTCCCTGTCGCGACAATGAGCGCGTCGTAGGAGACCTGCGCGCCGGAGGTCAGTTGGACCCGCTTCGCCGTAGTATCGACATCGAGCACGGTGTCGGCGATGACCTCAATCTGAGGTAGCGGGAGCTTGATCATCTCCGGCGGGGTCGGGCCGAACGCGATTCCTTTGATGAGCATTCGCGTGTAAGGCGTCTCCCCGGTGCGGGTCACCATCGTCACCCGGACGTCGTCACGTGTGGCGAGAGTGCGGGCGGCTGCGGCTCCGGCTGCTCCTGAACCGAGGATGAGGACGTGTTGTGTGGTCATAGGGAAACTCCTGGGCTGCAGGTCGTGATCGATTTGGTGTGCGGGCGTCAGGAGCGAACGAGACGGGCGATGGCCTCGGATGCCTCGCCGAGCCTCTGCTCGCTGACTGGTCCACCGGCGAGGGCGGCGTCGAGGACGCAATGCTTGAGGTGATCGTCGAGCAGTCCGAGGGCGACGTTTTCGAGTGCCCTGGTGGCTGCGGAGATCTGGGTGAAGATGTCGATGCAGTAGCGGTCCTCATCGATCATCCGATCGATGCCGCGGATTTGGCCTTCGAGGCGCCGCAGGCGATTGCGGTACGTCGCCTTGTCGCTGATGTATCCGTGGACGGACGGATCGCCGTCGCCTCCCGCCGGGCAGGTGTCGATGTGAGGTTCGGTCATTGAGGTCGGGGTGGTCATGTCGGTTCGCTCCGATCAGGTGCCGGGGTGCCGCAGCGGTGCCGCGGCACCCCGGCACGCTGGTGGATTACGCCATGTTGGCGGCGTATTTGGCGGGGTCCGAATCAAATGCGGGGCCGCAGCCGGCGCAGCAGAAGTAGTAGCGCTCGCCCTTGAAGTCGCGGTAGAGGCCGGCGGCCTCGGCGGTCTTCTTGCTGACCGGGGTGCCGACCATGACCGGGCAGGTGGTCATGTCATCGGCGCCCCCGCCGAGCAGGTTCTCGCGTCCACCGTTCTCGGCGGCGGGGTTAGTCTCGTTCGTGCTACAGCAGTTGCTCATTTTCTGGTGTTCCTTCTGTATCGGATTCGTATGGATGGGTGGGTTCTGTATCGGATTGGTATGGATGGGTGGGTTCTCGTTCGTCACTTCGTGGCGACGCTCTTGAACCCGCGCAGGCGGAGGCTGTTGCCGACGACGAAGACGCTGGAGAACGCCATCGCCGCGCCTGCGAGCATGGGGTTGAGCATGCCCAGCGCTGCGACTGGGATCGCGGCGGTGTTATAGGCGAATGCCCAGAACAGGTTGGTCTTGATCGTCGAAAGTGTCTTCCGAGACAGACGGATCGCGTCGACCGCGGCCCGCAGGTCGCCGCGGACCAGGGTGATGTCGGAGGCCTCGATCGCGACGTCCGTGCCGGTGCCCATCGCCAGGCCCAGATCGGCCTGCGCGAGCGCGGGGGCGTCGTTGACGCCGTCGCCGACCATCGCGACGATCTTGCCCTCGCCCTGGAGACGGGTGACGACGTCGACCTTGTCCTTGGGCAGCACCTCGGCGATGACCTCCTCGATGCCGACCTCGGCGGCGATCTGGCGGGCCACGGCCTCATTGTCACCGGTGAGCAGCACCGGGGTCAGGCCGATCTCCTTGAGCCCGCGGATCGCCTCCGCGCTCGTGGGCTTGACGGTGTCGGCGACGACGAGGATGCCGCGCGCAGCACCGTCCCAGCCGATCGCGACGACCGTCTTGCCTTCACCCTCAGCTTGAGCCTTCGCCCGTGCGACCTCCGGAGAGAGCTTCTGTGACCAGTCGGCCAGCAGCGACTCGCGTCCGACGACGACCGGGGTGCCCTCGACGATGCCCTGCACGCCCTTGCCTTCAACATTGGCGAAGTCCTCGGGCGTGGGCAACTGGCCGACTTCCTGGGTGGCGCCCTTGGCGATCGCCTGCGCGATCGGGTGCTCCGAGGAGTCCTCCAACGCACCCGCGAAGCGCAGCAGCTCGGCACGGTCCACACCGGATTCGGTGATCACATCTGTCAGGGTCATCTTGCCGCTGGTGACGGTACCGGTCTTGTCGAGCACGACGGTATCGACCTTGCGGGTGGACTCCAGCACCTCTGGGCCCTTGATGAGGATGCCCATCTGCGCCCCGCGGCCGGTGCCGACCAGCAGCGCGGTCGGAGTCGCGAGTCCCAGCGCGCAGGGGCAGGCGATAACGAGCACGGCGACCGCTGCGGTGAACGCGGCGGCGACGGGGAATCCGGCTCCCAGCCAGGCGCCGAGGGTGATGAACGCGACGACGATGACGATCGGCACGAACACGCCGGAGATCGTGTCAGCCAGACGCTGCACCTCGGCCTTGCCAGTCTGCGCATCCTCGACGAGCTTCGCCATCTGCGCAAGCTGCGTGTCCGAACCGACACGGGTCGCCCGCACGACAAGGCGGCCGCCCGCGTTGACGGTGGCACCGGTGACCGAGTCGCCCTCGCGGACCTCGACCGGTACGGACTCGCCGGTGAGCATGGAGGCGTCCACCGCGGAGGAGCCGGAGACCACGATGCCGTCGGTGGCGATCTTCTCACCCGGACGAACGATGAACTCGTCGCCGACCTGGAGGTCAGAGGTGGGGATCTTCACCTCAACGCCGTCGCGGAGCACGGCGACTTCCTTCGCGCCGAGCTCCAGGAGGGCGCGCAGCGCGGCCCCGGCCTGGCGTTTGGAGCGCTTCTCGAAGTAGCGGCCGGCGAGGATGAACATCGTCACGCCCGCGCCAACTTCGAGATAGATGTTCGCCGCGCCATCCGAGGGAGCGATCGTGAACTCGAACGGGTGCGTCATCCCGGGTGTGCCAGCGGTTCCGAAGAATAGTGCGTAGACGGACCACAGCAGTGCGACCGAGGTGCCCATCGAGATGAGTGTGTCCATCGTCGCGGTACCGTGCTTGAGGTTCGTCCATGCGGCCTTATGGAACGGCCAGGCTGCCCAGATGATCACCGGGGCGGCAAGCGCGAGTGAGGCCCACTGCCAATATACGAACTGCAGTGCGGGGATCATGGCCATGGCGATCACGGGAACCGTGAGCACAATGGCGCCGACTAGCCGATGGCGCAGCGAGGTGAGCTCAGTGTCTTCCTCCTCCCCGGCCTCGGTCTCCGACGTGTTCGCCGTGGTGCCCTTGGGCTTGGGCAGCGCAGCCGTGTAGCCGGTCTTCTCGACCTCGGCGACCAGCAGGCCCGGATCGTAGCCGGCAGGCACGGTGACCTTGGCCTTCTCGGTGGCGTAGTTGACCGTGGCCGCGACGCCCTCGAGCTTGTTCAGCTTCTTCTCGATCCGGTTCGCACAGGAGGCGCAGGTCATCCCGCCGATCTCCAGCTCGATGTCCGGCCCACCGATGGGGGGCGCTAATGTACTCATCCTCTTCCTTCTCTCTTCATCTCTCGTGCGACGCCAGGCCCTGCGGGTCAGTGGCCGCCGGTATGCGAATCGTCTGTCTGCGAGCCGTCACCATGCTCGGCGTCGATCACGAACTCGGCGGTGTGCACCTGCCCATCGACCTGGAAGTCCAGGTAGAGCAGGTAACGGTCGGCGGTCGGGGCCTCCGCTGCGAATCCGATCTCGGGTCCGGCCGTGTCCCTGGCCTGGGGCTCGTCGCCCTCGGCGTGGACGTGCAAGTAGGCGAGGTCGCCTTCGCGCAGCGCCACCAGGTGGCCAAACGCGCCCAGGTAGGGCTCCAGCGTGGTCACCGGCTGACCGTCGCGCTCGACCGAGATGGTGAGCTCGCTTGAGGTGCCGGCGGTAAGGTCGCCATTCAGGGAGACGGTGTATCCGTCGACCTCGTCGGTGGTCTGTGACTCGGTCTCAACAGGGGCGAAGTCGCCCGCCACCTCGACGGCGCGAGTCAGGGTGATCCCTTCGGCTCCCTCGCCCTCGGGTGTGAAGTCGGCGTACACGCGGTAGGTGCCCGCCTCGTCCCAGGTCCACGGCACCGACCAAGTGCCTGTGCTCGTGTCAAGCTCGGGGTGCACGTGCTGGAAACCAGTACCATCGGTGCGAACGGCGATCAGATGCAGGTCCTTCTCGTGCGCGGTAGTGTACTCGGTCACCGCTTCGCCGGACTCGTCGAGGATCTGGAAACTCAGGTCTCCATCCTCGCCTGCAGCCGTGGGAGCCTGGACTGGGGAAAGTACGAAGCCGTCCGCGCTTGCGGAGACCCCGTTCAGAGTGGGCTCCGCAGTTTCTTGCGCAGCGCCGCCGTGTCCTTCACCGTGTGTGTTCACGTCACTTCCTTCTGCCCATGCTGCTACGAAGCTGTCAGGAATGACGGCGCCGGCAAGGCCGAAGGCCCCGCCGAACGCCACCACCAGCCCGGCCCCGTAGAGCGCAAGCCGTCCTCCGGCCTTCATCAGACACGCACCGCCGAGTAGCCGGCCTCCTCGACCGCCGCGAGGACCTTGGCATCGTCAATCTCGCCCTCGGCGGTGACGTTAAGCTTGCCGGTCTGCGCGCTGACCTGGATGTCCTGGACGCCGGGGATCTCACCGACTTCCTCGCGGACCGACATCTCGCAGTGCCCGCAGGTCATGCCCGTCACCTGGTAATTGTTCGAAGCCATTATGTATCCTCCTTGTGTCTCTGTAGTACCCCTACCGGGTACCTGTACAAGTCAACAGTATACCCCTGGCAGGTATTCCGCAAGAAGGGGGTGGTCGTATGAGCCACATCGCACGCGTGCTGCAGACGATGGCTGGAGCGTCCGACATGCGCCTCGTGGCGAAACGATGCTGCGGGGCGACCCGCTGGACGGTGTCGCTGCGCGTCGGAGAGTAGTGGTCCCGGTCTAATGAGAACCGTGGACTTCCTTGCCACGTCGGCGAAGGCAGTGACGACCGGTACGGGCCGGACACCACCAAACACCGATCAGTCGCTGGTGCTCATGGTACGAAGCCGGCCATGTCAACTGGATTCGCAGGCGTTCGAGATTGGTGAGTGGAACAGACGAATCCCAGCTGGAGTGCTCAGTTACGCCGGAGACAGTTAGCAGCCCCTGTGCAGGCATTAGTCAGGAAAAATAACCCCTCACAGGTTGCTGGCACTGACGCTTTTAAAAACAAAGGGTTCGGCGCACTCGTGCAGGCGGCCCGGGAGTCTCAGGAAGTCTTCGAAACCATCACGGCAGATCCAGGCAACCTCAATAAGTTCCTGGAGGTGCTAGCGCACATGATTGTCGCCGCCAAGGACGAGCAGCAGTCAAAGTAATCATCACGATAGGCACCCTGTATTAGTGATTACCGGTAGGGGTGCCCTCATCTAGTAGTTACGTGGCGAGAACGGATGATTACCGTAGGAGTTGCACTCTTAGTACTCTGAAGTGTTCGTATTCGATTGACTCAGAAATCATTAACGAGTTCTAGCCCTGCCTGAGGGGCGAGAGGCAGGGCTAGAACTTATACATAGTGGCCGTTCGGGGGGAAGCAGCCTATAACCATTGTGCGGAGCTTCGACAAAAGTCACAAGGGATTGTTCACTCCAGTGAGCATTGGCAGTGAGGAAGAAAGTACTGGGGTTTATCTATGTGGTTTCTCTTTAAAGGCTCTTTGGTTATCTGTAGTCCTGGAGGCTGTGGTGCTTGGAGTAGTCCTGGTTGCCTCGGTGACAACCAAGCCTTTGATTTGGACGGCAGTACACATGAGTACCGCTAACCCCTATGATCCATAGTCGATGTCTTGTATCTATGCAGGATACTCTGCGGTTTTAGCATTTGTTGCAATATATTTCAAACACTGTTACTGCAGGTAAAACATATCTTTATGTGTGTCTCGTCTCCGCGGTGTGCCACGGCCCGTGCGGTCTGCTCGACGTCACCCTCGCCAACGGCGCCAAGCTTCTCGACGGCCGCCACGTCACCGGCTACTCCTGGACCGAAGAGAAACTCGCCCGCCGCACCGAGTGTTGCGACCGGCTAGTTGGTAGCGGTGTGGTGACTTTCGGGTAGCGGTTTAGTGGGTATCCGGTAGCGGGGTTTGCGGTGGCGGGTGATGCTTTCGGGTGGTTGCACCACAGGGGTGTAG
>NZ_JAKRMZ010000018.1:0-57641 GCF_022345915.1 Corynebacterium sp. ACRQP
TCCCAGAATCCTTGACCGGCTCGCCGCCGGTGCCGAGCCCGGGTGAGCCTCCGCTACCGGGTACTCACTCAGCCGCTACCGGATACTCACCACACCGCTACCATTTCGGTCTTTTGAACACTCCGTGTACGCATCCTGGCCGACGACCAATTCCACGTCCTCCGGAGCGTGGCGCACGTGGCTGCCGGTGGCGTCTTCCTTCAGGTCCAAGGTCAGCTCGCCGCCGTCCGCCGTGACGTTGAACGCATCGATGTGGCCTTGATCCAAGCGCTGCACCTGCGCGTGCGCCGGCGTGATGCCCAGCACCGCGAGTAGGAACACCACCAAACTAATGAAAACTCTTTTCAACACTTAATGGAGATTAGTTTCAATAGCTATTGGCGCGGGAAATTTACCCCCATCACGGGGAAAACGCAAGGGTCTTGTCCGGCTGTGGACAACGTTGTTACTGGTGTGGCGAGTTATCCACAGATTTTGGTTCGGGGGTTGTGCGGGGTTGTGTGCTGTTTAGTGTTCGTGGCATGAACCCGTTCGACGCGTTTATCGAGGCGATGGCCGCAGCATCCATGGAGACGCTGCGGCACTTCGACCTGCCTGTTGCGTTGGGCGCTGGGATGGCGCCGGATCGGGCGCGCGCGTGGGACGGGATGCAGAAGGTGTACTACGGGCCGACGAAATTCACCCGGAAGCAGGCCTTGGCAGTACAGAAGGCCCGCGGGTTCTCCCTGGACGAGCTCGCGCTGATTGAACGCCGCGTCGGCGGTGTGAAGGATCTTGGGAAGCGGTGGCGGCTTCGCCTGGCCTTGTTGGACGTTGAAGGCGGGTACCGCGCGATTGAGCGCGCCGCACGCGAGTTGGTGCCCCGCGACGATGACAGCCCGACAAAGAAACAAGTCGCGTTCTCCGCACCGAAGAACGGGCGGGCGCGCATCACCATCGACACCACCGACCGCAAAGCCGCAGACCTCGAACACCGCCTCAAGCAAGGCATCGACGCCACACTGCCGGCAGCACCCCAGATGGAGGAGGCGTTCTGGCGCATCGTCGAAGGCAAAACCGGCGGGGTCGTCGCCGCGGCACCCAGGCCCATTGTGATGGTGCCGATTTCGGAGCACGCACGCATCATGGCCGGTGACGGCGACGACGTCATCCTCACCTTGACTGACGGCACCACCATGACCGGGGCGGAGTACATGCAGCAAGAGTTCGGCGAGGCCTTGGAGGTTGCCGCCTTCCACCCGGAGGAAGGGGCGGTGAACCTCTACGACACCGAGCGTTTCGCCAACCAGAAGCAGCGCGACATGGCCTGCATGGTCTCACCCGTGTGCGCCTTCCCCGGGTGTAGGCACGGGGCGTACGGTGCCGAGATTCACCACGTGGATGCGTGGAAACACGGCGGCTACACCAACATGAACAACCTGGTGCCGCTGTGCCGCTACCACAACCGCATCAACGACGACGACCCCTGGCGCAAATCCCGCGGCCGCATCGCCATGATCAGAGGCGCACCCTGGTGGGTCTCACCACGCGGGTACCACCTGAGAAACACCGACCGCGGAGCACTCGACCAACTCTTCGGACCCCGAAGCACAGGCCCCTAACAACGCGAAACGCCGCCGCCCAACAACGGACGACGGCGATTCGGCGCGCGCGAAAGAAGACGAACTACTTGGTGGCGTAGTTCTTCTCCACGGAGGTGTCCACCGGAACACCCGGGCCCTGGGTAGCGGAGACGGTGATCTTCTTCAGGTAGATGCCCTTGGCGGACGCCGGCTTCAGGCGGATGACCTCGTCGAGCAGCGCGCCGTAGTTCTCAGCGAGCTGCTCCGGGGTAAACGACGCCTTGCCGATGATGGCGTGCAGGTTGGACGCCTTGTCCACGCGGAAGGCGATCTTGCCGCCCTTGGAGTCGGCGACAGCCTTAGCCACGTCCGGGGTGACGGTGCCGGTCTTCGGGTTCGGCATCAGACCACGCGGGCCCAGCACGCGGGCGACGCGGCCGACCTTGGCCATCTGGTCCGGCGTAGCGATAGCCACGTCGAAGTCGATGGTGCCTGCGTTGATCTGCTCGATCAGCTCGTCGGTGCCGACGATGTCCGCGCCAGCCTCCTGCGCCTTGGTTGCGTTCTCGCCCTCGGCGAAGACAGCGACGCGGACGGTCTTACCGGTGCCGTGCGGCAGGTTGACGGTGCCGCGAACCAGCTGGTCGGCCTTGCGCGGGTCGACGGACAGGCGCATTGCAACGTCGATGGTTGCGTCGTACTTGTCGGAGGAGGTCTCCTTCGCAAGCGTGACGGCGTCGAGCGGGTGGTAGAAGCTGTCGCGGTCGACCTTCGCCAGCTGCTCGATGTAGTGCTTGGACTTCTTAGCCATGTTGGGTTCCTTTCAGGAGTTGTGGTTTGCGGGCCTGGCTTACGGCCCTTCCACGTGAAGCTCTTTACTTCTCGACGTCAATACCCATGGAACGGGCAGTACCAGCGATGATCGCAGCACCTGCCTCGATGTCGCGGGCGTTGAGGTCGTTCTTCTTGGTCTCGGCGATCTCCTTGCACTGCTCCCAGGTGACCTTGCCAACCTTGTCAGTGTGCGGGACGCCGGAGCCCTTCTTCAGGCCTGCAGCCTTCAGCAGCAGCGACGCTGCCGGCGGGGACTTCAGGATGAAGTCGAAGGAGCGGTCTTCGTAGACCGTGATCTCCACCGGCACGATGTTGCCGCGCATGGACTCGGTTGCGGCGTTGTAGGCCTTGGTGAACTCGACGATGTTGACGCCGTGCGCACCCAGGGCCGGACCGACCGGCGGGGCCGGGTTGGCCATGCCTGCTTCGATCTGCAGCTTGATCAGGCCGGTGACCTTCTTCTTTGCCATCGCAGTACCTCCTAGTTACAGCACCCGCAGCCACGATGAGCTGCCGCGGGGCTTCCGGATGCCGGGGGTAGACCCAGCCACCGGGGATTTACAAGAATTGAAAACGTCGCGCGTGCGTGCACGCGCGACGAATTAGGATACGCCGTGAGGACGTCGAGAAGCAAAACGCTCCTACATGATGCGCTCGATCTGGTCGGCGGTCAGCTCCACCGGGGTCTCGCGGCCGAAGATGGACACCAGCGCCTCGATCTTGCCGGTCTCCGGGTCGATCGCGTTGATGGTGGCGGACACGCTCGCCAGCGCGCCGGAGAGGATCGTGACAGCCTCGCCAACCTTGTAGTCGTGCGCGAGCTTCTTCGGCGCCTCTTCCTCCGGCATCGCCACGACGGTCTCGCCCTCGGCGTTGACCTCCGGCTTCGCACCGGTTGCGGCGGACTTGGGAAGCAAGAACTTAGCGACGTCCCGGTGCTTCACCGGCGTCGCATTACCCTCATTGCCCACGAACGAGGTCACACCCGGGGTCTCGCGGACCACGGACCAGGCAGCGTCGTTCATGTCCATGCGCACAAGCACGTAGCCCGGCAGAAGCTTGCGCTTGACCAGCTTCTTCTTGCCGTCCTTGTTCTCGATGGCCTGCTCGATGGGCACGACAACCTCGTAGATGGAGTCCTCGACCTCGAGGGTCTGGGAACGCATCTCCAGGTTGGTCTTTACCTTGTTTTCGTAGCCGGAGTAGGACTGGATGATGTACCAGTCGCCCGGCTGCTTCTTCAGCTCGCGGGTGTACTCGCGCAGGCGGCGCTTGTACTCGCTGTCGGAATTGGCGTCAGCATCAGCCTCGCCTTCGACGGCGTTGAGGTCAGTCTCCTGGACCGGCTCCTCGACGGCACCGTCGGCGTCGGTCGCAGCGTCTGCCGCCTCGTCCGCCTCAGCGTCGACGGCGTCCTGCGCCGCGTCCTGCACCTCGGCGTCGCTTAGCTCCGCGCCAGCGTCGTCCGCGTCCGCAGCATCAGCGTCGCTGCTACTGTCGCTCTCCTCGTCGGAGGAGTCACCGCCCTCGGTGCCGGCCGGGTCGTCGTCGCCGCCGCTGAGGGCCGGGTCGGTGGACGGCTGCACGGGCGCGCCCTCGTCGATCATTTCCTGCTCGTTGTTCTCGATGGCGCCTTGAACGTCTTTGTTTGCCTCAGTCATGGCTTTGTCTCCTCATCCGTCGAAACGTGTGCGCCCCAGGGTACCGGGGCAAAAATTATCCCGCCCTCCTCGGCGTCCGAGGCGGCGGGAAAAGTTTGTGCGCGTTGAATTGTACCTAGCGGATGAAGATCCAGCGAATCAGCCACGATGCCAGCGCGTCGGTGCCCCACACGAAGATGGTCAGCACGATCAGGAACGCAAACACGATGAGGGTGTAGTTGAGCATCTGCTTGCCGGTCGGCCAGATGACTTTGTTCATCTCGGAGACGACTTCACCCGGGAAGGCGGCGACGCTGGAGCCGTCCTTCTCGTCCGCGTCGTCGGCGACGGGGGCACGCTTCGCTTCGTAGCCCTCGGAGGAAACGGGAGAAGCCCCACGCAGCTGACGCTTGCCGGTCGGCTGTGCGGGGTTTTGACCGTTGGGGTTAGTCACAAAAACTCCTCCAGGTTGTTTTGGCAGGGGCGACAGGACTCGAACCTGCAACCTACGGTTTTGGAGACCGTTGCGCTACCAATTGCGCCACGCCCCTAGGGCACTCGTTCAAGTGCGCCTAACCCTACCACGGTCACCTTTCGGCTCCCGTTTGAGGTGAGTAGCGATGGAGAGAATTGAACTCTCGACACAGCGATTATGAGTCGCTTGCTCTACCACTGAGCTACACCGCCCTGGTGTTCGCCGGGCCAAAAGGCCCTAGCAAACAACAGAGCCCCCTGACAGAATCGAACTGTCGACCTTTTCCTTACCATGGAAACGCTCTGCCGACTGAGCTAAGGGGGCACAGCCTCTGTGTTGTGAATCTTCGCTTTCGCTCTGACCCGCTCCGTTGAAGCCTTGGAAAGATTAACCTGATGTTGTTTTCAAACACAAATCGCCAGGCAGTTGCGGGTTTTTAGACGGTTACGGTGCGCACTTTAGGCGTCGTGAAGCAATTGCTTAACGACGAAACCCCGCCGGTGAAACCGACGGGGTTTGTGTGTGGTGCCAGGTAGAAGATTCGAACTTCTGAAGGCAATGCCGGCGGATTTACAGTCCGCTCCCTTTGGCCGCTCGGGCAACCTGGCAAGCACGTTCAAAGTGCGGGATTTACCTTACAACACCGCCCCGCGATCGGTGCAAATCGGCTGGTTAACCGACTCGTTCGACGGTCAGGCGGGTCATGGTGCGAAGCGCTTCGCGGGCGGGGCCGTCCGGCAGGGCGTCGAGTTCGCGCTCGACGTCGTCGACGTAGCCGCGCACGGTCTCCAGGGCGCGCTCGCGTCCGCGGGTCTGGCCGAGCAGTTCGAGCGCCCGGGCGACGTCCGCGTCGTCGGTCAGTGGGCCGGTGAGCAGGCCGCGCAGCGCCTCGCCGGCGGGCGAGTCCTCCTCGAGCGCGTAGAGCACTGGCAGGGTGAACACGCCCTCGCGCAGGTCGGTGCCGGGGGTCTTTCCGGACTGTTCGGGGTCGGAGAAGATGTCGATGATGTCGTCGACGATCTGGAAGACCATGCCCACCGCGTCGCCGATGCGGGAGCAGCGCGCCACCACCTCGTCGGAGGCGCCGGCGTGGCGTGCGCCCAGGTAGGCGGCCGAGGAGATGAGCACACCGGTCTTTTCCTCGATGACCTTCAGGTAGTGCTCCACCGGGTCTGCGGCGCCCGCGCCGTCCGCGCCGACGGTTTCGCGCATCTGGCCGGTGACCAGCTCGGAGAACGTGTCGGCGAAGTGGGCCACGGTGTCGAGGTCCATGAGCGCCATCTGGCGCGACGCGTGGGCGAACAGGATGTCGCCGGCGAGGATGGCCACGGTGTTGGTCCACCGGGTGTTGGCGGATGCCACGCCGCGGCGGCGCTCGGCTTCGTCCATGACGTCGTCGTGGTAGAGCGTGGCCAGGTGCACCATCTCGGTCACCGCTGCCCCGCGGATGACGTTTTCGGTGCCGGGGTTCGGCCCGAACTCGCTGCACAGCAGCGCCATCATGGGGCGGAAGCGTTTGCCGCCAGCTTTGGCCAGGTGGGTGACTTTGTCGGTGAGGAAGCTCTCCCCGCGGGAAAGTTCCGTAATCAGCAGCTCCTCCACCGCTTCGAGCCCGGTGTTGAGCCGGGTGTTGAGCGCGTCGTCGCCCAGGTCCAGGTTGAATCCGTGGCGCGGTGACGGAGTGGTGCCGTACGTCATAGATAACGTCCTTGCAGGTTGGATGGGCCCATGTGTAACGCACTAACCGTAGCCCAATTACCCCGCCGGGTGCACTTGCGGGTGGCGCTGGCAGAATGTGGCGCGTGAGTGAGTTGTTCGACCTCGTCGTTGTGGGCGCAGGCCCTGCGGGTTCCGCCGCCGCGATCGCCGCGCAAAGGGCCGGCATGAGCACCCTGCTTCTCGACGCGCAATCCCCCCGCCGCGACAAAACCTGCGGGGACGGGCTCACGCCGCGGGCCGTCGATACGCTTGCGCGCCTGGGGCTTGAGGTGCCCGCGTACCGCAACTTCGGGCTGAAGCTGCACGGCTTCGGCGGCGATGTGGTCGCGCCGTGGCCGCGCGGCGAGGGGTCCGCGTCCCCGCGCGCGAAATTCGACGCCATGCTTGTCGACGAAGCTTCGCTCGCCGGCGCCACCGTCCGCCACGACTGCGCCGCGACGGGGGTGCGTTTCAGCGACGGGGCGATCAGCGCGGTGGAGACTTCCGGCGGCGTGGTCCGCGCCCGCTGGGTGATCGTGGCGGACGGGGTGCGCTCCCCCTTCGGCAAGCTGCTGGGGCGAAAGTGGCACCGCGGGCAGGTCTACGGGATCGCGGCGCGCTCCTACTGCGCGTCTCCGTATGCGGACGAGCCGTGGATGCACTCGCACGTGGAGCTCCGCGACGCCGACCGGGTGATCCAGCCCGGCTACGGCTGGATCTTCCCACTCGGCGACGGCACCGTGAACCTCGGCTGCGGCGCACTGTCCACGGACGCGCGCCCGGCGAAGGTGAACACGAAGAAGCTGCTCGCCCTGTACGCCTCGCAGCAGCGCGAGGCGTGGCAGCTCGCCCCGGAGCAGTCGGTCGCCTCGGCGCTGCTGCCGATGGGCGGGGCGGTGTCCAACGTGGCGGGGCCGAACTGGGCGCTGGTCGGCGACGCCGCGGCGTGCGTGAACCCGCTCAACGGCGAGGGCATCGACTACGGGCTGGAAACGGCGGTCGCCGCCGTCGAGCTGATCGCGGACGGCGGGGACCTCACGCTCGCGTGGCCGGCGCTTCTGCGCGAGCACTACGGCGAGGCGTTCACCCTGGCCCGCACCCTGGCGCGTCTGCTCACCTACCCACAGTTTTTGCCGCTGGCGGGCCCGGTGGCGCTGCGCGGGCTGGGCGGGCGCTACCTCATGCCGGCGGCGGCGCGGCTGATGGGCAATCTGGTGACTGAGGAGGATACGGACCTCGTCGCAAGGCTGTGGCGTGCCGCGGGCAAGGGCGCGCGGGCGGTGTCGGGCGACCAGCCGCTTTGGGACGTGCGCTAGGCAGGCTTGACCGCGCTGTGCAGCGCGACAATACCGCCGGTGAGGTTCTGCCAGCCGGCATCGGCCCAGCCGTTGGCGTTAATCGCCGCGGCGAGCTCTTCCTGGCCCGGCCAGGCGCGGATGGATTCGGCGAGGTACTCGTAGGCCTCCGCATTGGAGGAAAATAGCTTCGCCAGCGCCGGCACCGCTAGCGGCAGGTACTCCTTGTACAGCGTGCGGAAACCCGGCACGACGGGGGTGGAGAACTCGTTGACGGCCAGACGCCCGCCCGGCTTGGTCACGCGCGCCATCTCGCGCAGGCCCGCCTCGAAGTCGTGGACGTTGCGCAGCCCGTAGGAGATGGTCACCGCGTCGAAGGTGCCATCGGCGAACGGCAGGTGCATCGCGTCGCCGACGACCTTGGGCACGTCGCGGTCCTTGCCGGCGGCGAGCATGCCCTGGGAAAAGTCGCAGGCAACCACCCACGCGCCGGACTTGCCCAGCTCCACGGTGGACACGGCGGTGCCGGCGGCGAGATCCAGCACGAGCTCGCCGGGCTGCAGGTTGAGGCGCTCGCGCGTGCGGCGTCGCCAGTACTTGTCCAGGCCGAACGACAGCACAGTGTTTGTTTTGTCGTAATTTTTGCCCACGTCGTCGAACATGCCGGCAACGTCGAAGGGCTTTTTCTCCAGATCCGCCTTGGCCATGGTGCGCAAGTCTACTTTGCCACCCACAAACGGAGGCCGTACGACAACACAACACTTGCAAGTTCGGCGTGCCGAACTTTATTATTCGCCGGTATGGGACTTGATGACTCCAACATGGGCGCATGGCTCGAAGCCATCGCATTGTTCGAGACCGCCCGCGAAGGCGACTACCTCGCGTCCGCGCGGCTCGTGCGCTCCAGCGCCAACCCGGAAGACGTCACGCTCAACCTGATGCGGCTGCTCGCCGTCTACCTGCACGACGAATCCCCGGAAAAGCTCGACCGATTCATTGCCACGTCCCACCGCGTCGGCCCGCCGCCGCTTCTCTAACCGCACGGAAAAGTACACAGAAAGAAAAGGACCAACATGCTGAAATCCAAGGTGCTCGCGCTCGCCGCCACGGCTGCGCTAACTGCCGGCCTCGCAGGCTGTTCGCAGGACAGCGCCGACGCCGCAGGCGGCAAAGACACCCCCGTGGTACTCACCACGTTCACGGTGATCCAGGACATCGCTTCGAACGTCGCCGGCGACCACCTGCGGGTGGAGTCCATCACCAAACCCGGCGCGGAAATCCACGGCTACGAGCCCACCCCGGGCGACATCTCGCGCGCCTCCGACGCCGACCTGATCCTGGACAACGGCATGAACCTGGAAAACTGGTTCTCCCAGTTCGTCGCCGACCTGGACGTGCCCCACGCCGTGGTCAGCGAAGGTGTCGACCCGATCGACATCGCGGAGGACGCCTACGCCGGCAAGCCCAACCCGCACGCCTGGATGAGTCCGGTGAACGTGCAGAAGTACGTGGACAACATCGTCGACGCGTTCAGCGAACTCGACCCGGAGCACGCCGATGATTTCAAGGCCAACGGCGAAACATACAAGCAGGAACTGCAGGCTGTGCAAGACGAGCTGGAAACCAAGCTCGCCGCTGTCCCCGACAAGCAGCGCGCCTTGGTCACCTGCGAAGGTGCGTTCTCCTATCTGGCTCGCGACGCGAAGTTGACCGAGCGCTACATCTGGCCGGTCAACGCTGAGCAGGAAGCCACCCCGCAGCAGATCGCCGGCGCGATCGAGTTTGTGAAGGAAAACAACGTCCCGTCTGTGTTCTGTGAATCCACGGTCTCTAACGCGCCGATGATGCAGGTCGTGAAGGCCACCGGCGCGGAGTACGGCGGCACCCTCTACGTCGATTCGCTTTCTGAGGAAAACGGTCCGGTGCCGACCTACCTGGATCTGATTCGCCACGACACGAAGGTGATCATCGACGGTTTGAACGGGGGCAAGCAGTGATCCCCGCAATCGCGGTTGACGATGTTGCGGTGCGCTACGGCGACGTCGTCGCGCTCGACGGCGCAACTTTGAGCGTCCAACCAGGCCGTATCTGTGGGCTGATCGGGATGAACGGCGCGGGCAAATCCACGCTACTCAAGGCGATCATGGGGTTGGTCAAGCCGGATCGCGGCACGGTTCGTATCAACGGCATCGACCCCATGCGCGCCCGCAAGACGCAGGTGCTGGGCTACGTCCCGCAGAGCGAGGACGTGGACTGGCAGTTCCCGGTCACAGTGCGTGATGTGGTCATGATGGGCCGCTACGGCCACATGGGCTTTACCCGCCACGCGCGTGCGGAGGACATTGCGGCTGTGGATCGCGCGCTTGAGCGCACCCACCTTGAGTCGTTCGCAGACCGCCAGATCGGTCAGCTTTCGGGTGGCCAGAAGAAGCGTGCCTTCATCGCCCGCGGTATCGCTCAGGGTGCGAGCATCATGCTTCTCGACGAACCCTTCGCCGGCGTGGACAAACATTCCGAGGCCACCATCACTGAGCTGCTGCGTGACCTCGCGGCAGAAGGCACCACTATTTTTGTGGTGACGCACGACCTGGTTGCCTTGCCCCAGCTCGCGCCGGAGACAGTGCTGTTGAACCGCCGGGTGTTGATGCACGCCCCGACTGAAGTGGTGTTAGAGCCGGACAATTTGGTACAGGGCTTCGGTATGGGGGTGTCAGCATGATTGCGCTGCTTACGGAGCCGTTTGGGTACGAGTTCATGATGCGTGCGCTTGCGACCTCGCTGGTGGCGTCGATTGTCTGCGCGCTGTTGTCGTGCTGGCTGGTGTTGGTTGGCTGGTCGCTGATGGGCGATGCGGTAAGCCACGCTGTCCTGCCCGGCGTGGTGCTGGCCTACATTCTGGGCGTGCCGTTTGCCGTCGGCGCGGTGGTGTTCGGGTTCCTTGCGGTGGCACTGATCGGGCTGGTGCGCGATACGTCCCGGGTGAAGGAGGATGCGGCCATTGGCATTGTGTTCACCACCATGTTCGCGCTGGGGCTCGTGCTCATTTCGGTAACCCCTTCGCACACGGATCTGAACCACATCATCTTCGGCAATCTGCTTGGTGTGTCCCGTGGGGACCTGCTGCAGGTGGCCATCCTGGGAGCGATCGTGTTGAGCGTGCTGGTGCTCAAGCGGCGCGACTTCACCCTCTACGCGTTCGATCCCACCCATGCACACGCGATTGGGTTGAATCCGCGCCTGCTCGGTGCGGCCCTGCTGGCACTGCTGGCGCTGACGTCAGTGGTGGCACTCCAGGCCGTTGGCGTGATCCTGGTGGTGGCGATGCTGATCATCCCGGGTGCGACCGCCTACCTGCTCACCAACAAGTTCGGCACGATGCTGGTCATCGCCCCGACCATGTCGGCAGCGTGTGCAATCGTGGGGTTGTACTGCTCCTACTACCTGGACACAGCCTCTGGCGGCATGATTGTGCTCGCCCAAGGTGTGGTGTTTGGTGTGGTGTACCTGTTCGGCCCGCATGGGGTGCTGCGGGGTCGTCGTTACGCATCCACGCGCACGAAGACGGAATCCGTGGCTTCCTCGCCGAGCGGCACCGCCTCCGCCGCGCCGGCAAGCCGGACCGCGACCGCGCCGGAGTAAGGGGCACCCTCTCCCACCTCGAGGGTTGCGCCGACGACGAGCCCATGGCTGTCAAGGAACTTCAGCAGCTTCGGGTCGTCGTCCGCGATGCGCTCGATCGTGGCCGTGTGCCCGGGTTGCACACCGGTCAGCGGCACCGCCGCGGGGGTGTCGACACGGCCGCTGGCTGAGGGGATGGGGTCGCCGTGGGGGTCGCGGCTGGGGTAGTCCAAAAACGCGTCGATACGGTCGACCATGAAGTCGCTCACCGAGTGTTCGAGGTTTTCGGCCTCGTCGTGCACCTGGTCCCAGGTGTAGCCCAACGCCTCCACCAAAAACGTTTCAATCAGGCGGTGGCGGCGGATCATCGCCACCGCGTACGTGCGGCCTGTGTCGGTCAGCTCGACGGCGCCGTAGGGCTTATGTTCCACCAGGCCCTGCTCGCCGAGCTTGCGCACCCCGTCGGAGACGGTGGATTTGCGCAGTCCAAGGTGCTTGGCCACCGACGACGGCGTCACCGGCGTATCTGACCACTCCGAAAGCGCCCAGATGCCTTTGAGGTAGTTCTGGGTGCTGGTGGACAGGTCGCCGACGGACATGCTCGCCACTCTACTTGGCGGCGCGCATGCGCCTACGCGGTATCGCCGCGCCGCGCTTGCCTGCGGGATTGGCCTAAGCGTGCCGGCGCCCAGCGCGGCAGGGCCACGTCGCGGCCGAACAGGTGCACCACGTTGCGCTCGTAGGTCTCCAGCACCTCGGTGTAGTAGCCCAGCAGCTGGTCGCCGAGAGCGGCCCAGGTCTTGTCAGCCACGGATTCGCGGGCGGCGGCCTGCAGGCTGGCGTGGCGGGCGTCGTCGAGGATCCAGCGCGCGGCGTCCGGCAGCTCGTCTTCGAAGGTGTCCACCTCAAGCAGCAGGCCGTTGTCTCCGTGCTTAATCAGGTCGATGGGGCCGCCGGCGCGCGGGCCGATCGTCGGCACGCCCGAGGCCTGCGCCTCCTGGATGGCCTGGCAGAACGTCTCAAACTCGCCGGTGTGCACGAACAGGTCCAGCGACGCGTAGGCGCGGGCGAGCTCCTCGCCGGACAGCGCGCCGGTGAACACGGCGGAAGGCAGGGTCTCGGCAAGGCAATCCCGCTCCGGGCCGTCGCCGACGATGACGAGTTGGACCGCAGGGTCGTCGACAAGCGGGGCAAGGCGGTGCACCGACTTCTCCGCGGCCAACCTGCCCACGAAGCCGACGATCTTCTTCTCGCCCGTGGGATCCCACATGCGGCGCAGCACGTCGGAGCGCTTTGCCGGATTGAACAGCTCGGTGTCCACGCCGCGGCCCCAGTGGCGCACGTTGTTGATGCCGTGGGACTCGAGCATGCGGATATAGCTCGACGACGGCGCCAGCGTCATCTCGCTCATATTGTGAATCGTGCGCGTCCAGTCCCACGCCAAATTCGCCACCATGGGCAGGTGGTACTTGGTGGCGAAGCCGGCGACGTCCGTCTGGTAAAGCGCCACCGCCGGCACCCCGAGCTGGCGCGCGGCGAACGCGCCCGCCCCGCCGAGGACGAACGGGCTGGCCAGGTGGATGATGTCCGGCTTGAACTGGGAAAGCGCCGCGGCGACGGTGGTGGTGGGCACGCCGATCGGCAGCGAATCCACCAGCGGGACCATCACAGTGGGCACGCGGACGATCTCGAAGCCGAGGTAGTCCGGGATCTCGTCCTGGAAGTCGCGCGCGCCTGGCGCGACCACCATCGCCTCGTGGCCTTCGCGCTTGAGGTGCTCGAGCACGCGCAGCACCGAATTGGTCACTCCGTTGA
Source organism: Corynebacterium sp. ACRQP (assembly GCF_022345915.1). NCBI lineage: Bacteria > Bacillati > Actinomycetota > Actinomycetes > Mycobacteriales > Corynebacteriaceae > Corynebacterium > Corynebacterium sp. ACRQP. The sequence goes on from NZ_JAKRMZ010000018.1 coordinate 12,938, forward strand.
CGTTGGGCAGGAAAGACTCCGCCACGATTCCCACTCGCATATCAGGCACTCTCCCACTGCAATTCGAACTTGCCACCAATTCTGGTTGAACCGGACATGAATTTTTTCTACCCCTCCGGCACCCACCGGCCCACGGCGAACCAGGCCCCGGCGGCGACGAGCGTGACCACAGCCCAGGTGGACAACGCGGGCAGAAGCGCCAGCGCCCAGCCGCGGCCCTCCACCTTGACAAGGTCGGGGTCGGTTTTGTCGTAGGTCACCCACACCTGCTGCCCCTCCCCCAGTCCGGTCGGGTACAGCAGCCCGCGCGGCGGGGAGACCAGCTGGCCGTCTTCCGTCTGGTACTCCACGAACGTGCGCATGGGTCCGGCTTCGGTGACGATGGCGGTGCCGCGGCCGGGGTTGGCTTGAATGCGGGCGTCGTTGAGCGCGGGGCCTGCGACCATGGCGACGCTGCCGAGGGTGGCAAACGCGTAGAGCGCGAGCACCACCTGGTGCGCGCGGCGGCGCCACCTCATCGGTTCAGGCGCGCCGCCAGCGCTCGACGGGTGGTGCGGGTGGTGGCGGCCTCCACGACGGTGATCGGGTTTGGCTGGGCCTCGAGCTCCAGCAGCACCTCGTTGAGCTCGGCGAGGGTGTCGGCGCGGCGGTAGTCGGCCCCGTACGCTTCCGCCAGCTTCTCCACGTCCGTGCCGTGGGGCGTGCCAAACACCCGCTCAAACGCGCCGCGGAGGTTGTCCGCGCCCGGCTCGAGGGCTTCGAAGATGCCGCCGCCGTCGTCGTTGGCCACCACGATGGTGAGGTTGCCCGGGCGTGGCTCGTCGGGCCCGATGAGCAGGCCGTTGGCTTCGTGGATAAAGGTCAGATCCCCCATCAGGGCGACGATACGCGGTGCGCGGATCTCGTCGGGCCGCAGCGCCTGGGTGGCAAGCGCCACGCCGACGGCCTGGGAGACGGTGCCGTCGATGCCCGCGGCGCCGCGCGCGGCATACGTGGATACCCCGTCGAAGGGCATGCCCACGAACGACGCGTCGCGCACCGGGTTGGACGAGCCGAGCACCAGCGTGTCGCCCACGCCGAGGGTGTCGCACACCGCGGCGGCGACGTGCAGGCCGGTGAACCCGAACTCGTCTTCGGTGAGCGCCTGGCGCACGGTGTCGGCGCCGACGTCGCCGGCGGCCTCGCAGATTTTCAGCCACGTGTCCGTGGGCTGGCCGGTGGCGTTGACGCGCGAGCCGCGTGTGTCCGGCTGGCCGGTAAACGTCCCGGTGCGCGAGATGCCGATGACCTCGATGTCCGGGTCCGCCAACAACGCCATCACGTCGCGGTGCAGCGTCGGGTGGCCCACCACGATGACCTGCTCCGGCTTGGTGTCGGCAGCGAAGTCGCCCCCGTCGTGGGAGATGGCCACCTCGGACTGGGCGAAAAATCGCGCGGCCAGCGGGTGCACCTGGTGGAACGGCGTGGGCGCGGTCGGCTCAGCGATGGTGGGCACGTGCTCCAGCCCCGGCACCTCCCAGGCCTCGTCGCCGGCAATGACCAGGGTGTTGCGGGTCAGGTCCACGTCCACGACGCCGTGATCCTCCCAGCCGCGCGAGCCCTCGAGGGCACCCGGCCCGACCCGGCGCGGCTGCCCCACCGGTTCCGGCAGCTGCTCCGGCACGAGCGGGGTGTCCAGGGCCACGTTGATGTGGACCTGGGGGGTGGCAAAGGAGGCTGCGTGGACGTCGTCAAGCGATTGCACCTGCTGCGTCTCGGCGTAGCGGCTGAAGATGCCCTGCTGCCAGATGGTCTGCGACGCGCCTGTGCCGACGAGGCGCTCCGGGCGGTCCGCGCTGATCACCGCGAGCGGGGTGTGGGACATGTGCGCTTCAATCACCGCCGGGTACGCATTCGCGACTGCGGTGCCGGAGGTCATCACCACGCCGACGTGGCGGCGCTGCACACGTGCCAAACCGAGGGCGGTAAACGCGGCGGAGCGCTCGTCGATACGCATGTGCACCCGCACGTCGCGGCGCGCCAAAAGCGCGTAGGCCAGCGGCGAGTTGCGCGAGCCCGGGCTCATGACCACATCGGTGCAATGCTTGGCGACGAGCTCCGCCACCGCCGCCGCAATCTCCATAGCTGCCATCTACTGCTCCTGTAGGTACTCGTCCGCGCCGCCGCGCAGCTGGTCCAGAATGTCGCGGGCGCCGTCGCGGATCTCGCGCTCAATCTCGTTCGGATCCGGAGCCGGCTCGGTCGGCTCCAGCGTGGCGGTGGGGTTGTCCCGGTCGCGGAAAATGGACGGGAACTTGGTGGTGGTCTCCGTCTTCGTCTCGCGCTCGGTGGTGGTTTGCACGATGGTGCTGGTCTCCGTCACCGGCGGCTTGTTCGCCTCCGCCGCCGCGCCGCGCCACAGCACGGCCAGCACCACCGCGGCGATGAAGCTCAGCGCCGCGAACACGCCGAGCGCAATCGCGCCTGCCGACGTGCCCTTCTCCGGCTCCGGCTCATACCCGTTGTCGTAGTACGGGTCCTGGTAGGGCTGCTGGTATTGCTGCTGCTCGTAGGCGGGCTGGGTGTAGCGCTCCTCGTAGCGGGGCTGCGCCTGCGGTTGCTGGTACTGGTTTTGGGACTGGTCCGGGAAGTACTGCCGGGGCCGCTCGCGGCGCGGCTCGCCACCCTGGGGGCCGTACTGTCTCGTCTCGTTATCCATGCGAAATACACTAGCGCGCCCCGCCAAAAGCTCTTGACGGGGCGCGGAAGTGTCGCAGCAGATTCGGGGCTTACAGCACCAGCCCGAACACAGGCACGGCGATGAAGTAGGTCGCCAGCGTGATCAGCACCATGGCGATGGCGTTGAGCCAGACGCCGCCCTTGATCATCTCGCCCATGGTGACGTAGCCGGAGGAGTACGCGATCGCGTTCGGCGGGGTCGCCACCGGCAGCATGAACGCACAGGTGGCGGCCAGTGCTACCGGGATGGCGAGGAGCATGACGTTCATCTCCGTGGCGTCGGTAAGCCCGATGCCCACTGCCACGCCGCCCATGATGGGCAGGAAGGTCGCCGCCGTGGCGGTGTTGGAGGTCAGCTCCGTCAAAATCAGCACGAGCGCTGCGACGGCGAGGATGAGCAGGAACATCGGCAGCGACGACAGACCCTTCGCCTTCTCGCCGATCCACAGGGACAGGCCGGTGGCGGTGAACATGGCGGACAGGGACAGGCCGCCGCCGAACAGCAGCAGCACATCCCACGGCATCTCGTTGGCCGTCTCCCAGTCCAAAAGGCGCTTGCCGTTGGACGTGCCCGGCACGATGAACATGAGCAGGCCGGCGATGATGCCCACGATGGCGTCGTCGTACGGGAAGTCCCAGCCAAACTGGTTGATGCCCAGCGGGATGAAGATCCACGCCAGGGCGGCCACCAGGAAGATCACGCCGACGGCGACCTGGGGGAAGGTCCAGGGGCCGAGCTTCTTCAGCTCGTCGTCGATGAGTTCGCGCCCACCCGGGATGTTGTCCACCTCCGGCTTGAACACGGTGATGAGCACCCACCACGCGATGAAGGTAAACAGCACGGCCACCGGCAGGCCCACCAGCATCCACTCGCCGAAGCCGATGACAATGCCGTGTGCTTCTTCCATGTAGCCCTTGAGCAGCGCATTCGGCGGAGTACCGATGAGCGTTGCCAGCGAGCCAATCGACGCCGAGTACGCGATCGCCAGCATCAGCGCGGTGGCGAACTTCTTCTGGTTGGCCATGCCGCCGACGGTGTCCGCGGTGAGCATGAGCACGGAGGTGCCGATGGGCAGCATCACCACGGCGGTGGCGGTGTTGGACACCCACATGGACATAAACCCGGTGGCGATCATGAAGCCCAAGATGATGCGCTTCGGGCTGGTGCCCACCACCTTGACCACCATCAGCGCCAGGCGGCGGTGCAGGTTCCAGCGCTGCAGGCCCAACGCCATGAGGAATCCGCCCATGAACAGGAAGATCGTCGCGGAGGCGTACGGCGAGGAGACGTCTTTAAACGGCGCGACTCCTGCCAGCGGGAACACGGCGATGGGCAGCAGCGCGGTGGCGGCCAGCGGGATCGCCTCGGTCATCCACCACGCGCCCATGAGCACAGTGGTGGCGGCGACGATGCGCATGGTGTCCGCGGAGTACTCCACGCCTTCCTTCGCGCCAGAGGACTGGGCGACGGTGTCCGCCGCGCCAGAGGGGAAGAAGATGTAGACAAGCACAGCCAGCACCACGCCGGTGATCAGGCCGATGAGCTGGCGGCGCCACTCGCCGGGTTCGGGCGATTTGGCCAGGTCGCCGTCGGAAAGTGCGGCGGATTCGTGGAGTACGGGAGTCGACATGGGCGAAAGATTAGCGGACACCCCCTATTCCCCACACCTGTTTCCGAAATTACACCCGGTTTCGGGGGTCTTGCCGCAGTACGTCTATGCAGGCGCGGACGCGGTCGAACCACCAGTCGCAGCGCTCGGCGGGCGCACGCAGCGCGTGCAGCCTGTCCGGATCGGGGGTAGTGCGGGAAACGGCCATGCGTCCGCGCACGATCTCGCGCGGCTCGGCGACGTCTTCGACAAACAGCCGCTGCGTGGCCAGCCCCGCCGCGCGCGAGCCGGCGAGTTTCGCGGCCACCAGCCCCGCGTCCATCCCGACGGCGGTGTCCAGCGCGCTGGCCACGGTCACACCGAGACGCAGGTCGCGGGCAATCCGCAGAAGCCTATCGACGCCACCTAACGGCGCGACCTTGCACACCGCCACATCAGCCGCCCCGAGCTCGGCCACACGGTACGGGTCGGCGGCGCGTCGGATGGACTCGTCCGCCGCAATCGGTGTCTTGGTGCGCCGTCGAACCTCCGCGAGTTCCTCCACGGTGGCGCAGGGCTGCTCGATGTATTCCAGCTCCCCCAGCTTCTCGGCGGCCTCGACGGCCTCGTCGACGCTCCAGCCGCGGTTGGCGTCCACGCGCAGTGTCGCGTCGGGGCGAAGCTTGCGGACGGCGGCGACGCGCCGGAGGTCGTCGTCAAGCGTCTGCCCCTTCTCGGCGACCTTGATTTTGAAGGTGGTGACGCCGGGGTAGCGCGCGAGCACCGGCTCGACGTCCTCCACGGCCGGGATGGTGCCGTTGACCTCGACTTCCCCGTGCGCTTCTGGCAGGCCCGTGAACGCGGCTTCGATGCCGGACGCGAGCCAGGCGGCGGACTCCTGCGGGCCGTATTCGGTGAACGGGGAGAATTCGCCCCAGCCGGCGGGGCCGTCGATGAGCAGGGCCTCGCGGGTGGTCACGCCGCGGAATTTCACGGCCATGGGCAGGGCGACGACGTGGGCGCGCTCGAGGATTTCGTCGGCGGAAGGCAGCATGGGTGCTTTATACCTCTTTATAGGTTGGGGTAGTTATAAAGAGTTATAAAGCAGGCGCATCGGCCAGTTCGCAGGACACTGCCCATCAAAGCAAAGCCGCCTGACTAGAAATGTCCGTGAGTACGATTACCCCATGCTGTACTCCACCGCCCAGCCCTTCGATCTCGCGCAGGGACCAACGGCAGGCAACATAACACTATGGGTCCTTTCAGTGATTCCGTCGAGGTCAGCACAGTTGGAATAACCTGCGACATCGTGAAGGCCCTCGCGTACACGCCCCATAACAATTGATTACGGCGCGGCATCCTCAGCCCATTTATAGAGACGCCCGCTGCCTGCAACGAATGCGTAGAGAAGAATCGGATAGAGCAAGGAAGCCGCAGAAAGTCCCCCCTGCCAAAACCCGATGACACCGGGGATGTACGCCGCAAACAATGGAGCAAAGGAACTGGGCAGAAATCGCCTGGGCTTCGTGCGGGAATACCTGGGAACCAAATAGAAGAGGGCTCCAAACACAATTACGGCTGCGGAGATGCCCCAACAATATTCAGCTGCAGACTGTGCATTGGTAATGCACGAATAAGCCAAGCCCAACGCGGGCACCGTCAGCGCGACCAGCCACGAGAGATTGAGGCCCCTCTCCCGCCTAGTGAGCCTGGCAGAGTGAAGATTTGCTCCAGAGATCGGCATCAGCTAAGCACATCCCTGCGTGTAGTGTTCCGGAGTTACTCCTAACGATGGAGGAGAAACGCTGCCCGTAGCGCCAACTTTGAGCGCGAGACATTTGTCCTGCGCCACCGCCGCTGTTGCCCAGACGGTCACGTTAACACTATTGTCTGCCCACCACGCCCCTAATACCTCGCCGAACGGGGGCGGAACCAGAACCCAGAAAGGTGAAATTGCTGCCCCCGCTGCCGATGAGGCAGCCATTCGCCGAGTTTCTTCCTTGCTGAAGTAAATATGACCGCTGACAATCCCCCAATTCACGCGGGGATCGGCTTCAATGGGATAGGCCACGTCGGGTTGATTCACCTCGACAACTTGGGTGAACGTATCGCCAGCGACTTCGTAGTGGGTGGGGAGCGCCTTTCCGGCAGCGTCGCGCGCCCACGGAGCGTCAATGAGCGCCACATCAGATCCGTCAACTCGGACGAGTAGAGCGCCACTGTTCCGATCGACATGCAGGTCAACCTGACCATCCGCCTCTACCCTGAACGACTTTTGATGTTCCTCTACGGGCGACTCAATACTCCACTCGAGTTGCACCCCCGAAGGAGTATCGATCTTCTCCCCGATCCCACCTCCCGAGGCATTCCGAATTGTAATGCTCTTTGCGGATGGAGAGACGCTACGCGCAGCGTCACTGTTGTTGTTCACGGTTACAATCTGATCTGAGTCGGTGACGTCTTTAGCATTCGCCTTTTCGGTCACAAATCCGCCGGAAAGGATCACCGAAACACTGAGACTTGCGAGCAATTTCTTCATGGACTACTCCTTGTGTCGACGCGAATCCAATACTCACGCATTGAATTAGGGCTGTCCCCAAAACCAGGGACTGCGAACTCCCTCTCCGAAGAGTCGGCCACTCGACTTAGGTTCTCCAGCCAAGAGGCTAGAACCCACATCCCGCGGGCGCAACCCGATTTTGAAAGTCGGCACTAAAGTAGATAAGAATTGCGTGAGTTTGCGCACGGGTGAGAATGATGGAAGGTATCGTCCGCACCCTTTACACGACAGTGGTGACGCCGTAAGCAAAAACCGACGCGAGCGATGTCGGAAAGGCCGTGGTTTTCACGATTACCCCCCGCCTGAGGTAAGCAATACCTAACTTCGGATTTCTCCACACTTCTGTTGTGAAATTGGCGACACGTAGGATGAGCCGCATGAGCTACTCCACCGCCCAGCCCTTCGACCCCAGCCAGTGGCGCGAGGTCGAGGGCTTCGATTTCACCGACATCACCTACCACCGCCACGTGGGCGACACGCGTGCCGACGGCACCGTGCGCATCGCGTTCGACCGCCCCGAGGTGCGCAACGCGTTTCGCCCCCACACCGTGGACGAGCTGTACCAGGCGCTCGACCACGCCCGGTGCGACCCGTCGGTGGGCGTGGTGTTGCTCACCGGCAACGGACCGAGCGAGAAGGACGGCGGCTGGGCGTTTTGCTCCGGCGGCGACCAGCGCATCCGCGGCCGCTCCGGCTACCAGTACGCGGGCGGCGAGACGGCGGAGACCGTCGATGAAGCGCGCGTGAAGGCCGAGGGCGGGCGCCTGCACATCCTGGAGGTCCAGCGTTTGATCCGCACGATGCCGAAGGTGGTCATCGCCGTGGTGAACGGTTGGGCGGCCGGCGGCGGGCACTCGCTACACGTGGTGTGCGACATGACCATCGCTTCGAAGGAGGAGGCCAGGTTCAAGCAGACCGACGCGGACGTGGGCTCCTTCGACGCCGGCTACGGCTCGGCGTACCTTGCCAAGATGGTGGGCCAGAAGTTCGCCCGCGAGATCTTCTTCCTGGGCCGGACCTACTCTGCGGAGGAGATGCAGCGCATGGGCGCGGTGAACATCGTCGCGCCGCATGCCTCGCTTGAGGACGAGGCGATCCAGGTCGCCCGCGAGATCAACGGCAAGTCCCCCACCGCGCAGCGCATGCTGAAATTCGCGTTCAACCTTGTCGACGACGGCCTGATGGGCCAGCAAGTCTTCGCCGGCGAGGCCACCCGCCTGGCGTACATGACTGACGAGGCCGTCGAGGGCCGCGACTCCTTCCTAGAGAAGCGCCCGCCGAACTGGGAGGAATTCCCCTTCTACTACTAGCGCTGCGTGGCCGCGCCGGCGAGCAGCTTCTCGACGGAGATCGCGCCGCCGGCGTTGCGGAACTCCTCCTGCGCGTCAGCGAGCAGCTGGGGGTCGTTGAGGATGTCCGCGATGGTTTGCGCCAGCCCGACCGCGGCGTCGAACGCGCCCTCAAACGCCTGGTCCGAGATCGCCGCCGCGGCGAAATCAGTGGTGTGCAGCGCGGTGCCCTCCGGCGCGATCTTCACCAGCGGATGGATGCCCGGAACCAGATGGGACACGTTGCCGAAATCGGTCGACGCGGCCTGCGAATCCGGCAGGGTGCCCGCCGGAAGCACGTCTCTTCCGCGTGACGCTTGCGTCGCACCCCACCGCCGGGCAAGCGTCGCGTTGTTGCGGACAGGCAGCGACATCGGATGTTCGTCCCACTGCGCATCTACGGTCGTGCCCGTCATCAGGGCCGCGCCTTTGAGGATGTCCTCCACGCGCTGGCTTAAGTCCATCAGCGTCTCGGTGTAGAGCGAGCGGACGTACATCTGCAGGGTGGCGGTCTCGGGGATGATCGAGGCGCGGGCTCCGCCGTCGGAAAGCACTGCATGCAACCTGTCCGAAGGCGGCATCTGCTGGCGCAGCAACCCGCACGCTTGATAGGCGAGCGTGGCCGCGTCGAGGGCGTTTCGCCCCATGTACGGCTGCATCGAGGCGTGCGCTGGCACACCGGTAAACGTCGCGGTCAGTGTGCGGCGCCCCACCCAGACGTGCGACACAAGGTCGTAGGAAAACGGGTGGATCATCACCGCGCAATCAACGCCGTCGAGCATCCCGCCGCGGATCATGTACTCCTTGCCGGTGTGCCCCTCCTCCGCGGGGGTGCCCAGGAACACGATCCGGCCGCTGCCACTTCCGACGGCGCCGAGGAATGCGCCGACCCCGGCCGCCGCGATGACGTTGTGCCCGCAGGCGTGGCCGATGCCGGGAAGCGCGTCGTACTCGGCCAACACGGCGACCGTGGGATGCACCGTCGAGTCAAAGTCGGCGCTGGACCATTCGGCCCGCAGTGCCGTCGATACGCCATGCGCTCCGCGTTCAACCTCGAACCCGTGGCGTTCAAGAACCCCGGCGATCACCGCTTGCGCGTGGTGCTCTTCAAACGCCTCTTCCGGGTGGGCGTGCAGGTCGCGAACGATGTGGTCGAGGTCCGCGCGGACCTTTTCCACCCGCGCCTCCGCGTCCTCCCAGGACTGCAGGTGCTCAGGGCTTCTGGTCCCAAGGTTAAAGTCCGGCTCCGCCTCCGCGAGCCGGTCCTGGACGGCTTCATCCATGCGCTCCAAGAACGCGCTGGAGGGGGCGGTCGGTCGGGCGGGTGGGTCGAAAGTAGACATTGGTGCTCAGCAGTGATCTTGTCGAAAAGGACATTTCGGCCGACGGTAACAAAAAGCCCGCGCACCACGTCGGAGCCAATTCCCCCGCTACTATTAGACACCTGTACGGGAATTTCAGGGCGCTTCAAGGTCCGCGGGTTACGCTCCGGGCATGTTGAGACGAACGATGACAGCCACAATCGTCGCCGCCTCGCTGACTCTGGCCGCGTGCGACGGGAACATTCCAGACACCCCGACCGCCGCTGATGCCGCCGATACCTCCGCGGAGGCGGCACCGCCTGCTGATGCCCCCGCCCCTGCTGAGCCTGCGACCCCGCCCGCCGACGATCCCGCTGCCGACCCTGTCGCGCCGGTTGCGGACGAAGACAACCTCCCCGCGCCCCCGCCATCGTCGGCGGTACCCAACAAGCGCGACGCGTACGCCGCAGCACTTGCGGACCCGGCGCAATACTTCGCCGACCAGGACGGCCTCGACGGCACGTTCACCTACGACCTCATCGATGTCGACGGCGACACCGAGCTCGAGCTGCTCCTGCGCGCCGGTAAGGAAGGCCCGGCACCGGTGCGCGTGCTGCAGCTTTTCGACGGCACCCTCACGGCCACCGCCGACTACCTGGTTGACGCCGCCGGCACCTACCCCACCGTGTTCACCGCCGGCGTGCAGCCGGGACTGACGCAATACGAAACGGACGGCACGACGCTGACCGCGACCCAGTTCGAACTGCACGGCAACCGCCTGGTCAAGGCGTTCGGCCCGGAGGAGACCGTCGTGGGCAACCCGCTGGACGACGTGACCCTGATCCACTGGACGCCCACCACGGACACCGCGCAGCTGGCGGAGATGGACCAGCCCGACCCTCTGAACGTGCCGCGCGAAGGCACCATGAAGCAGGTCTCCGACATCCCGGAGCTCAACGACCAGTCCTACCGGGTGCAGTTCGGCGCCCGCGACGGCGAGGGCCGCATCCCGGTGACCTACCCGGATCACGGCTGCGCCGGTCTCCTCGAGCCGGTGCACGCCTCCGCCGGCGAGGAGATCCAGGACGGTTTCCGCGAGAACATCACGGAAGGCACCTGCGACAACGGCGGCACCTGGCACTTCTCCATCAACGACTCCCGCGAGCGCGCCACCTACAACGCCCCCACCGGGCGCTACCACGCAGAAGGCCCGCTCAACCGCGCCGGCTGAGCGCGGCTCAGCGCCGAACCGGGCGCATCCCGCGCAGTACCCGGAGCAGCACAACCGCCACCGCGGCCAGCAGAATGGCGCCAACCGCGAGCGCAACCCACCCCCGCGGGCCAGTGGCGGTCACGGGCCAGGCGGGCACCGCGGCGATCCACAGGAAGGACTCCGCCAGCACGTCACCGCCGATGGTGGCAGAGACGATCGTGACCAGGATTGTCGCCGCCAGCGTCCACATCACGCCAAAGCGCACGGTCACGGCGAGCGCGGCGAGGGTGAGAACGGTGCCGGCAATCACGGCGAGCACACCAAAACGCGCGCTCCCAGCCACCACACCCGCGAGCAGGCACACAAGCGCAACAATGCTGGTAAACCAGCTCATCAACGCGACGCCGACTCGCGGGTGCTCCACTTGCATCAGCGCCCATGCCGGGCGGATCCGCGGCCACACAAGCGTGGGCAACACGCCCGCGCCTACCGGGAGGATCGCGTACGCGAACAGCGCCTGGCGCACGTCCGCCGGATAACGTATGGCGAACAGCAGCACCAGTGCGGTGAGCACAAGCACCATGCTTAACGACGGCATCCGCCCCGCCCTCGCAACCCCCTTCCACGCGGACACAAACCCGGTGCGCGCGGGCCTCGGCATGGCCGGCCCAGCAGGCGCGGGCGCAACGACTTCGTGGGTGGTGCGGCGCCTAAGAATGGGTCGCGTGCGGCGCGGGGTGAGCACGGCAGCGACGAATCCGGCCGCGGCTAGAAGCAAGGTGAGCGCGAGCGCAGGAAACGGCGACTCACCAGCCATGGGCGAGGTGTCCTCCAGCGGCAACAGGTTGAAGTGCATCTCCATCGTGGGCAGCGCCAAGCGCGCGGGCCAGGCACCGGGGTTGCACCACCACCAGCTTCGCTCCACGAAGTACCCGAGCTCGATGGTGAACACGAATGCGGCTACGAGCGTCGGCAACAGCCCAACACGGCGGGTGGCCGCGGCTGCCAGGCCCGCGGGGCCCAGCATGCCGAGCCACACAAACGCACCGACAAGCGCGACTCGCCCAGCGCCATCCAGGCCGAACACCAGCGCCACCGCAACGGGCACCGCGAAGTCCAAAACGACGAACACGGCCAAAGCCAGCCACACCACTGTGATGCGGGCAGCTCGGGTGCCCGTGGAAGAGACGGGCCGCCAGAGTGTGCCCCCGGCGCGGGTGTCGCGCTCGCGGTTTTCAGCCAGCCCCGCAAACAGCGCCGCTACGGGTGCGGCCATGCCGGTGACCAAAAGCCCCTGGGGATACAGCAGGGACTTCGCGGAGCCAACATCACCGACCAGCGAAAAAGCAGTCAGCAGCAGGCCAAGAAGCAGCCCCGCTCCTGCGAGCCACCACAGCGTTGAGCCTTTGGCGCGGATCCATTCGGCGCGAAGCAGACTCATTTCCTGCCCCCTGCGGTCAAGCGGAAGAAGGATTCCTCCAGGTTCGGGCCCAGCTCCGCAAGTTCTCCGGCGAAGCGGACGTCGCCGCCGGCGATGACGGTGGCGTCGTCCGCCATGTGCAGTACCTCGCCCAACTGATGGGAGCTGACCAGCACAGTGCGCCCGGCGCGGGCGTAGTCCTTCAGGTAGGCGCGCAGGTGGGCGATGCCCTCGGGGTCGAGGCCGTTTTGGGGCTCGTCCAAAATGAGCACCTCCGGCTCGCCGATGAGCGCCTGCGCCAGCGCCAACCTGCCTTTCATTCCGGTGGAGAAGGTGCCCGCCTTCTTCTTGCCTGCGCCCTGCAGGCCGACGAGTTGGAGCACCCGGTCAGCCTCCGAGTCGGGCAGGCCGAGCAGCGTCGTGTGCACGCGCAGATTGTTGCGCGCGCTCAGGTGGCTGTAGAAGGCGGGGTCATTGATCGAGGCGCCCACGTGCCGCAGCGCCTCGCGGGTGAACGGCTGGCCCATTAGTGTCACCTCGCCCGCGTCGGGTTGGATCAGGCCAAGCAGCACTGACATCAGCGTCGATTTCCCCGCGCCGTTGGGCCCCAACAACGCGTGGACGCGGCCCGGGGTGGTTGTCAGTGAAATATCGCGCAGCACCTGATGCCCGCCGAACGAAACTGCGACACCGCGGCAGGCGAGTTGTGTATCGGTCATGCCCCTATCGTCCGCGGTGAGCAAGCCTTACACATCGGTCGGCGGGACCACTATCCCTCCTCCTCTAGGAGGAGATGCCGGCGCGTTGCGCGATCAGCGCCAGCGCCACCCGGTCGCGCGCGCCGAGTTTGGCTAGCAGGCTGGATACGTGCGTTTTCACTGTGGTTTCCGCGATGTACAGCGCGGCGGCGATCTCTGCGTTGGTCGCTCCGCGGCCGATCTCGGCGAGCACGTCACGCTCGCGGGTGGTCAGCCCCTCCAGCGCAGTGGCCGACGCCGGGCTACCTGGACCTTCGCGCACCCACTCCATCACCCTGCCGGTCACGCCGGGCGCGAGGACGGATTCGCCGCTGGCTACCGCGCGCACCGCTCCCGCGAGCACGTCCGGCTCTGCGTCCTTGAGCAAAAATCCGTGGACGCCAGCGGCGATGGCTGCGTGGATGAGCGCGTCGTCGTCGAACGTGGTCAGCATGATCACCCGCGGGCCCAGCTCCATGATTGTGCGGGCGGCGCCGATGCCATCGAGCACCGGCATGCGGATGTCGAGCACGGCGACGTCGATGCGGTGCGCCCGCGCCTTCTCCACAGCCTCCGCCCCGTCGGCGGCTGTCGCCGCGACGGTGATGTCGTCTTGCGCGCCCAGGATGGTCTCGAGTGCGCTGAGCAGCAACGGTTGGTCGTCCGCAAGCAAAATCCGGATCATGCCGCCAACTCCGCCCGCACGGTGAATTCCTCTCCTGCCTGCCATGCTTCGAGCGTGCCGCCGGCGCTCGCGGCGCGCTCGCGCAGGCCTTCCAAACCGACGCCGGTGCCGGGCTGCGGGCACACCCGCCCGGTGGAGACCACCTCCACCACAACAGTCTGCCCCGGTGTCACTTTTACAGAGACGACCGGGTCCACTTGGTGGCGGGCCGCGTTGGTCAGCGCTTCAGTCACGATGCGGTGGATGGCAAGGGAGGTCACCGGTGGGACGTCGATAGGCGGGGCGTCGAGTGTGACCTGCATGCCGGCGTCGCGGAAGCGCTGCACCAGCGCGGGCAGCTCCGCGATCCCCGCCACCGGCGCGAACCCGCGATCACTTTCGCGCAGGCCGCGCACGAGCAGGCGGATCTCCGCCAGCGACTCACCCGCGGCAGCGTTGATTCGCTGCAGCGCCTCCCGCTCGCGCCCGGACGCGAGCCCCGCGTTGGCCTGCGCCTTGATCAGGGTCAACGAGTGCCCGAGCACGTCGTGGATGTCCCGCGCGATGGCCTGGCGCTCGTCCACCCGCGCCGCCGCCAGGCGTTGCTCCTTCGCTTCCGCGGCCCTGCGGCGGGCGGCCTCCTCCCCTGCCAGATTCGCACCCAGAAGGTACGCCACTGCGAACGCTGCCCAATGCAGCGCCAGCGTGAGCGCGCCGTCTGCGCCACGGCGGTAGAACAACACGAGTTGCTCGTCCCACGTCCACATAAACGGGGAGAGCAACGCCCACCCGCACGCCGCCGCCAGCACCCCAAGTGCGAAGCGTTTGCCGGCGTACCTGCCGGCGACGAACACCGCCACCGGCACTGCCAGCACCCACAGCGAATACCCCAGATTCACCGGCGCAGCCAGCCACACCAGCGCCCAGGCGGTGTTGAGCACCACTAACGCAGCCGACGCCGCCCGCGGCTTGCCGGTGAGCACCGCGAACGCAGCGACGAACCCCCACGACAGCAGCGCCTGCGCCCAGGCGGCGGCGCCCGGGCCGCTGATCGCACTCACGGTGTAGACGGCGGCAAGTACCGCCGCCGCCACCGCAAGCACTGCGTCACCCGTTTTCACATGCACGGGTGTCTAGCTTATCGACGGCTCCGCGCACCCACCTCCTCCCCAAGGAGGAGACCTACTTGGTCAACCCCGGGATCTGCGGAATGGTGGGCAGGCCCTTGACGCCCGCGTTCTGCAGCAGCGCGAACAGCGCGCCCAGGGCGGCGAGCACTGCGGCGACGATGCCGATGATCTGCGCCAGCTTGGCGTCGAAGGTCTCCGGTGCCTTTTCGTCCGGTGTCTCCACCGGGTCCTTCGGTGCGGGGCCCGGCTCAGGCGCGGTGTCGCCCAGGTCGGCGTTTTCCAGCTTCGGCGTCTCCGGCAGCTTCAGGTCCTGCGTGGGGAAGATGACGTGGCTGGTGCCGTCGTGGCAGGTCTTGGCCTCCTCGAGCGCGTAGTAATACGAGCTTTCCAACGTGTCCTGTACCTGGCCAAAGTAGGTCTTCTTCATGTTCGCGGCGAACGCGTCGCGCTGCCAACCCTCCACGTGTCGCAGCCACTGCGCGGTGTTCTGACCGGTGCGGCCGAACACGTAATCGTCGCCAAGCGGCTGCACCTTCGGCACTCCGCCGTCAATGCCCACGAACCAGTCGGCGTTGCCCTTCAGCGCGCGGCCGGCCGGACCCAGCGGAATTTGGGAGCCTTCCTTCATGTCCAGGTAGAAGTCGGCGTCGGTGGTGTGCAGGCCCAGCGGCGCCAGCTTCTCCTTCGCGGCGGCGCGGGCGTCGGCGCGGACGTCGCCCTCGGGCGTTTTGTCGTCCCGCAGCAGGCGCAAATGCTTGACGACGTCCGGCTCGGCCACGTAATCGTCGCCAAGCTTCTTAAGCTCCGGGAACGTCCCCTCGAACGCCTCGACGACCGAGGTGGCGTACATGCCGTGCGTGAGCGTTTTCGCGGCGCGTTCGGCTTGGTTGGCGGGGCCGCGCTCGACGTCGTTGAGCGTGACGCGGCAGTAGTTGGTGCCGTCCTTGGTGAACGGGGTCAAGGTGGCGGCGGTAGCAGTGGCAGGGACGGTGAGTGAAAGGGCGGTCGCCGCAGCGACGGCCGGTGCGATGATCTTCCTCATGTCTGTTTTATCGGTGGCAAGTGAGACCTGCGTTACAGGTGACTAGGAGCGGGGCAGCCAGGTCGATAGCTCGATGCCGATACTTCCAGGTCGATAGTTCCAGGTCAGCGCGTCGGGAGTATTTTCGGCCAAAACTCGACGAAACGCTGTGACCAGCAACTATCGACATCGAGATATCGACCTCGCCGCAAACGCCCGTTTATCCGCCCCGTCGCACCGCCCGCTCCACCGCCCACCGCGACCCGCCACGACCGCACCGGTATCGTTTCTGCCATGACGATGGGCCTTCTCATTCTGCAATTCGTCGGCTTGGCCGCTCTCGTGCTGGCCGCGTGGTTCGTGGGGAGGCGCAGGCTCGGCTTCAGGTGGGCGTCGCTCGGCTGGGGCACACTGGCGTTCCCACTGTCCCAGGTGGCCAGGTTCGCGCTGGTTATTCCGCTGCAGTTCCTGTTCAGCAAGACATTCGATCCAGCGACGGCCACCGCCCTGACCACTGCACTGTTCCTGGTCACCTCGGGCCTGTTCGAGGAGACCGCCCGCTGGATCGTGCTGCGTTTCTGGGACAAAAACACCCGCGAGTGGAACGACGGCGTCGGCTTCGGCCTGGGCCACGGCGGCATAGAGGCGCTGCTGCTCTTCACCAACCTGTTCATCGGCAACATCATGCTGCTGACCACCGGCGACGCAATCAAGGCGCAGGCCACCGGAAACGACGACCCCGCCACCGCGCAGGCCATTGCAGAGCAGATTGAGGCGCTGCAGAACATCGGCATGGGAATGATCGCCGCGAGCTGGTACGAGCGCGCGCTCGCGATCGCCGCACACGTGGTGTTCACCCTGATCGTGCTGCGCGCGGTGCGCGAGCGCCGCTGGCAGCTCTGGGCGCTGGCGGTTGTGTGCCACATCGGGTTCAACGCCGTTGCCGTGCTCATCGCGCCCCACAGCGCGCCGGTGATGTACGTGTTGCTCACCGCACTCACAGCCGCGGGGCTTTGGGCGACTATCGACGGCCCGCTGTCGCGCAAGACCTTCGCCCGCACCAACCCCACGACCCCTCTCGAGAACGAAACGCCCGCCAAGTGACCCACCTGCTGGAACTTCTCCCCGTCGACCCCGCCAACCCGCTGGCGATTGTCCCCGCGCTGGAAGAGGCGCTGACCGGCCAGCGCACACTCCTGCCAGTCCCCGCTAACGACCCGGCGCGCACGAACCTGCTGCGCAACACGCTGAAACCCGGCGCGCCCATCGACGACGACATCGCCCTGGTCGTGTCCACCTCCGGCTCCACGGGCAAGCCGAAGGGCGCGATGCTCACCCCGGCGAACCTGATCTCGAGTGCGGACGCGACCCACCAGGCGCTCGGCGGTGAGGGCCAGTGGCTGCTAGCCATGCCCGCCGCATACATCGCCGGCCTGCAAGTCCTCATCCGCAGCATGGTCGCCGGGGTCGAGCCCGCGTTCATTGACCTGACCCGCGGCTTCAACGTCGCGGAGTTTGCCGCCCGCGCCCACGAGCTCGCCCAAACCGGCGAGCGCACTTACACCGCGCTGACCCCGATGCAGCTGGCCAAGGCCACGTCCACGCTCAAGGGCATCGACGCGCTGCGCACGTTTTCCGCGGTCCTCGTCGGCGGAGCAGCAACCAACCCGCGCCTGCTCGACTCGGCTAAGAAGCTGCGCATCAACGTGGTCACCACCTACGGCTCCTCCGAAACCTCCGGCGGCTGCGTCTACGACGGCCGCCCCATCGCCGGCGCCCGCGTGCGCATCCAGAACGGCCGCATCCACCTCGGCGGCCCCATGGTCGCCCGCGGCTACCACCAGCTCGACTCCCCCGACCTCTCCGGCGGCTGGTTCCGCACCTCGGACGCCGGCGAGCTCGACGGCGGCGTGCTCACGGTCCTCGGCCGCACGGACAACGTCATTTCTTCCGGCGGCCTCAAGCTCCACCCCGAGGTGCTAGAAGAGGAGCTTTTGCTTATCGACGGCGTCACCGCCGCCACCGTCATCGGCAAAGACGACGACCGCTTCGGCCAGCGCATCTGCGCCGCCTACACCGGCTCCGCGACAGTGCCCGATATCCTGGACGCCCTCGCCGACGCGGAGGACGCTGGCCGCATCGCGCACTGGCAGATCCCCAAAGAACTCAAGATAGTGGCCGCGTTGCCGCAGCTCGGCCCGGGCAAAGTGGACCGCGCGGCCGTCAAGGAGCTGTTCGACTAAGACGGTTTTTCGGGGGCCTGCATGTAAGCGGCAACACCCCAAACTGCAGCACAGCAAAGAATCACCGGCACAGTGCCTGGCCACTCGATGAGTGCAATACCGAATATCGCAAGCGCCGATATCAAATCTCGAATAAGAAGTGATTGAACCGATTGCTTGGTCCTGTCTGCTTTCAACGCGGCCACTGCAACGAAGCACAGTGCCGCAGCGGCCATGACTGCGAAGAACACACCGGTAACCACAGGTGCATCTGCATAGGTGCCGTCATCGAGGTTGTGGCGTAGCGCAAGAGCAACGCCACCTACTAGCAGCGGACTCCAAAACCGCAGTCCCAGTTTCTTTTGCATAGCGCACGCCCTTTCTCATTCAATCTTTGGCTTAACTGGCGGAACCCCGGCCAACGTACTATGCAACGCCTTTATCTTGGAGCATCGCGCCCGTAATCTTGGCAGCAAAATCGATGAAGAAGCCGATTCCAAGGAGCGCTACTCCACCCGACAGCGCTACCCGGCCAGCTTCATTACAGCTACGACCGGTTTCGCCAGCTGGTGGCGATCTCCCCCTGGTGCGGCGGACGCTTGAGGCGCAGTCCGTCGAGAGACTTGATTTCCTTGTAGCTATACCGCATCTTCGCCGCTCCTTTTCCTTACCCGGCCGCCAACTCCGACGCTCGCTGGTACGACACCCCGAGCACCTGCCCCATCTCGCGGAGCGTGAACCCCTCGTCCTTCAACTTGCGGGCCAGCGCCGACCTCGCCGCCGCAGCATCATCCGATGCGGCTTTCGCCTTCACGCCGAGTTCGTCGGCACGCTTACGCAACGACTCAACCTCAGCAGGCAGGATAGGCACGACCTCGATCTTGAACTCGCCCGGCTTCAACCTGGACTGAAACGCGATCGCCTCCGCGACTTCATCCTGTGCGCGGTCGAGCCTCAGAGTCTGCGAGACCACCCCCAGTTCGTCGCATTCCAGCACCCAAGCGCCGCTCGGCCCACGCTCTGCAGTCACCGTGAACGCCTTCATCGCCACCACCCTTTTCCTAATTCGTTCTGAAATTGGTCAAAGAACTTCCGCGCCGCAAGATCATCAATCTCGTTATGTCTGCCCAGCGTCCGAGTCGTGTCTCCAACCCGGTATGCGTCATGGCGAGTTAGGCGTATCTCCTCAAATTCGAGTCCGCGTCTGCGCGCTTCAGCTCGCAACTTCCTAATTACTGCATAACACTTCATAGTTCAACCTCCCCCATCGCATATCTGTCAACCATAGATTGACACTCCGACATTCGCCCTTCACTTCTTTAGACGAAATGAACCCGCCGCCGGTTCCATGGAGCTTTTGCCTATCGACGCCCTCCGGTCCCCTCCCCCGCCGCCAACTCCGACGCCCGCTGGTACGACACCCCGAGCGCCTTCCCCATCTCGCGGAGCGTGAACCCACGTCCTTCAATTTGCGAGCCAGCGCAGTAGGCCACTTACTGCTCTAGTCTCGGGGAAGAAGATAAACGCACCGCCGGATGGAGAAGCAATGGACCAGGAGACAACCCGCACGGGACAGCCAGGCGATCCGCAGAGCAACGTATTCAGCCGTATTCCGGAGCCGCTACCTCCCCACGGTGCTCAGCTGGACTTGACCACACGACCTCTCCAGCCCGCTGAGGCAACGCCCGTCGCCGAACCGCAAGCACCCGCACCCTCAGACCCGACCCCCGAAGAGCTCCTCACCGCTGCGAACGCTCCGCAGTACACCCCTGCGCCGGTGCCCTCATCCTGGAGCACCCCAGCTCCGACGGAACCCACACCCGCGCCGGTCAAGCGCCCGAAAGCCGCCAAGGTGTTCAAGTGGTCCGCGGGCCTCGGTGTGCTGTGCTTCTTCCTGTTCGGTTTGTGCATCGAGACCTTCGACCCGGACGCCGAGTCCTTCATCGCGGGAGTATTCGCATTCGGCTTCTTCTTCGGTGGCCTCACCGCTGCGATTTCGGGAGTAATGGCGCTTTTCAACTTGTTTCGGAAGTGACGGAAAGCTCTCGAATCCCTCATCCCTAAATGAAGGAGAGTCACTCGAGAGACATCGACCGATCGTCGAACCCCCTCGCCAGTCCGCCTAATCGCATGACTCACAGGAAAAACCCTCGCGTTTGCGCGATAGTGGATCCGAGAACATATTGGCGACGCAACTTCCACTCAGTCTTTGAGCACGGATTCTGCGAAGCCCGCCGAGGACGAGCTCTCCTTCGAGGCCCTGCTCGACGGCAACTACCTGCTGCCAGGCGATCTACTCGACCCCATCGACCCAGATTGGGAAATCGATGCCGTCATTACCGACGACCGGACCATTCGCATCGACGGTGTAGACGAATTCGACAGCCTTGACGAAGCGGCACAGCACGTCGGTGTCGAGAACCTCAGCGGTTTCAATTTTTGGGCCCTCGAGAAGGACGGTGGTCTCGCAACGATGGCCGAACTCGTTACTGATGGGCCGCGTGAACCGGAAACCGTCGAGTTGTTTGGACCACGTATTTAGTAACGGTGTGGTGGGTTTCGGGTAACGCTCGGGTGGGTATCGAGTAACAGCCGGGCCAGTGCGCCTTGAACGTATGCCATGGGTTCTCCCAGCTGTCCGCTCAGCCGATTCGACGTGTTGAGCTACGAGCTAGCGAAGCAGCACGTACAGCGGAACCGCCGGCCCGGGCCAAAAGGAGGGGCCTGGTAGCGGCTGAGTATTGACCGCGCCCAGCTGGGCCCATGTGAACAACCACACCACGACCCTATGCGCAGAGGGTGATGTTTTGTTCTGCGAGAGCTCACGGGCATTTTGCACGTTGCAGTGCCTCTGACAACGTCGGCGCACTGACGGGGCGCGTCACCAGTACCCCGTTCCGGACTGTTACTGGATGCTCACCATCGCGTTACTCGATACTCACCACGGTGTTACTAGATGCGACCACGCAACATCGAGTAGCGCAACTCAGCTTCGAGTGTTTCAGCCGCCTTCTCGTGTCGCGCTTCCAACCAATTGTCTACTGAAATGCGCAGGTCCGAGCCACTGATAGCAGCTACGCAGGCTAAACTTCACTAAAACCTACGTGCCAGAAGCTGTGAGGAAGGAGGTCCGCTGTGTCATACGACTCCAAACTCGCGTCGTTCCTCAGCGGCGCCACCCGTTCGCAGTTAGACGGGTGGGCAAAGAGCGGCGTGCTGCGACCCGAAATCTCGTCCCGCCCTAGGCGATATTCTTTTCGCGATGTCGTGGCTTTACGGACCATCGCCAAGTTGCGTTCAAAAGTGTCACTGCAGAAGATCCGGGCCGCTCTTGCCACCTTGAACGACCAAGAATTCAACGAGCACATCTCCACGTACAGGTTCGCTACCGACGGCGAGTCCGTGAAACTGTGGACGGACGAGGGCTGGCTGGATCTGGTGTCCAATCCAGGGCAGTGGGAGCTCTACACCTTCGAGGATATTTACGGCGAATTCCCCAACTGGAAGAACAGGATTGTTCCTCCGCTTCTGCGGCCGCACGAGGGAATTGAAATTGACCCTCAGAAAATGCACGGCACTCCCGTGCTTACTGGCACAAGGGTTCCATTCGACCTAGTTATCGACCTATGCAGTGGCGACGAGGCGATGGATATGGAAGAACTCAAAGACGCATACCCATCACTAGACCGGGACGCCATTGCACATGCCCTTGACTTTGAATCAGCCGTTAAAGAGTGGTCTGCGTGAGGGGTCCGCACGAGCGCCCACCGAAGGCCCGTCGATAGGCGAAGGCCCTAGGACTTCGTCGCGGTGATGGCGAATTGGAGCGGCAGGCGCTCGGGGTTGTCGCGGAGGATGAATCCGCGGGAGTCCTCCACCATCAGCTCCGGCCAGGGGCACCACGCGGAGTAGGGGGTTTCTTCGAGGGCGGTGACGGTCAGGCCAGCGTCGATGAGCGCGGTGACAATCTCGCCGAGCGAGTGGTTCCACTGGTGGTTACGCGGGCTCGTCAGCTTCGGTGCACCCGGGGTGGTGACGTAGCTGTCCTCGTCCTCCCAGGTCAGCGGGTCGGGCATTTCGAAGTACGGCTGCTCAATGCGCAGGCCCTGGGAGACGTCCTCGCCGATGGTCATGAACATGGGGTGGTCGTCGCGGATGAAGAAGGTGCCGCCGGGAGCAAGCAGCTTTGCGACGACCTCCGCCCACCCCCGCACCTGCGGCAGCCAACACAGCACGCCGGCGGAGGTGTAGACGAGGTCGAATTCGCCGTCGACAGCGTCGCGGGCGTCGTAGACGTTGCTCTGGATGAACTCGACGTCCGCGTCGGCCTGGGCAGCGAAGTCGCGGGCGTAGTTGAGCGACTCGGCGGACAGATCCACGCCCACAACTCGGGACGCCCCGCGGCGGGCAAACCCGATGGTGTCGGTGCCCACGTGGCACTGCAGGTGGCACACGGACTTCCCGGCGAGGTCACCGAAGCGGTCGATGTCCACCGCGAGGACGCTGCTGATGGCAGTTTTGTCCGCGATCAGCTCGTCTTTGCCGCCGTAGTTACCGAACATGTGGGCGTGGGCACGGGAATCCCAGTTGGCTTGGTTGTCAGCGAACCAGGACACGGTCTCGGGCTGCGGTGCGTTGGTCTGCTCGTCGCTCATGGTGGCCGAGGTTACACGCCGCGGGCTTCGTCGATGAGGCGAAGGAGCTTGCTCACTGGAATTGAGGCTTCGGCCCCAGCCCGATCATCCACTCCGGCTTCAATGAATCGCCGGAGCACATCGTTGGTCGAAACTCCCTCGGCTGCGGCAATTCCTCGTGCGGCGCGGAGAACCCGATTGGGCATGGTGACAGTAAACGCAACGGCGGCTTCGGGGTCGGCGACATTGCCCAGGTCGCCTGGTTGGGCATCTTCCATGAGATCGGAGGTGTCGGTGTTGTCGTAAGAGGACCGTAGTTTTTCCAACTGCTGCTCGTTCATCGTTGCCCCTTCCTCCGGAATTGCGTGATTTCTTGGACCGCGCACACTTGGTCGGCATTTTTATCACCCGCTGGCGAGACTAGCTTGCGCGAGAGTAGAAACCTACCCATTTAGCTGTCTAAAATGCGTAATTATCTTCCCCATCTTAAAAACTAAGAACGGAGGTGCCATGAGAAAGTCTCTGACCCCAGTTCGGAGAACTGTGGAGGAATTGGATGAAGAACTCGCCAGTTTGAAAGCCCAAATGGCACCTCTCACCGTCGAGCACCTTCGTCGCTTACGGGATGCTGGTGCGATTGAGTATGCGGAAGAGCGACTCTTGGAGCGGTACGAGGCCTGTATGTGGCTCCGATACGGAGTGGCGTGACTTCATCACGGGGCCTCGAAAACGCAGTGCGCGCCTTCATGCTGCTGACGGTGCAATTGCTCGAGAGGACCCTTGAGGGCTCATCGCCGATCGACGCGGAGATTCTGGCTGACGGACAACGAGCATTCGTCGAGGGTACTCATCCGGTCATTATTGCCCACTCTGGGAGCGACCGCCTAGTCCTCCGCTATGAGTATCTACTCAGATATGACGATGTCAACGACGATGTCGAAATAGAGAAAAGCACCTTCAAAATCGAGTTCAGGGCGAGAAAGAAGCCCGCCCCGGTCGTCCGGTTCGAGTACGAATCGCAAGCCAGGAACAAACCCGCTTCGCATTTCCAGTTCCACGCTGACTCGGTGCCACTAGGACTACTGCTTGCCCGTGCGGGAAGGTATGACACCGCAGCCCAGCAGCAGGACATCCATTTCCCGATGGGCGGACCTCAATTCCGTTTGCAACTCACGGATGTCGTCGAACTGCTTATCCGAGAGTTCGGCGCTGCGCCCGAGACAGGATGGGAAGAGTGGCTCGATTTTCACCGCACCCTCTACCACGACGCGGAGGTGGATCGGGTGATCCGCGGAAATCTTTCCCGGGCGGTGACCATTCTGGAAGAGAGCGGGTACAGGGTCGAAGGACCAGAATAAGGACTGCTACCGAAGGTCCGTCGATAGCCAACCGCTTGCAAAGCACAATCGTGTAATTCGTGCCACAATGCGGTGGTGTGAGGCACGAGAAGCTACGCTCCCGCAAACCGTCCACGAATCCGAAGTACGCAACCTCCCCCTCCACCACCCACTACCGCGGCACCTCGCCGGCGCGCATGCAGGCGTCGAGGTTCCGCAACAAACAGCGAATCCCGATGATCCCGGCCAGGTGATAGTGCACGTTTGGGCCGGGCGTAGGGGTTAGGCAGTTTCAGTTGTTGTTTCAGCAGTCGGTGCCTTCGAGCGATCGAAGGCCAGCAGGAGTAGGCCGAGGAGAATCCAGCAGCACAACACTATCCAGGGCTGCGTGGACCCGGCACCATCGAAAAAGCTTAGCGAGCGAACGAGGAAGCCCGTCGCGCCAATCGGCATCAGCTGGCCGAGCGTGGACCAACCCGCCGGCAGCAACCACGGGCCCGTGGCCAGGCCGGACAAGGGGTTGGCAACGAAGATTGTCAGCACCGCGCCCAGGCCCGCACCCGGCATACCCATAAGCGCGCCGAGGCCCGCGGTCACCGACGACGTCGCGGCGATGCCGAGCGTCACAGCCAACCATTCCATGAACACGCTGCCGGAGAGGGTGCCGTATACGCCGTGCAGCATCCAGACCGCGACACCGGCGCCAATCATTGCAACACCAGCAATCACGGCAGCCTTCGACCACTTCTTCCCGCGAAGCAGCAGCGTCGGCAAGATGCCCGAGATCACGCCGCCGAACGCGAGCGGCAGTCCGAGCAGCGCGAGGCCTTGGGCCTGCGGGTCATCTTTGGTGGTGGGGGCGAGATCCTTCGTTTCCACAGGCATGCCGCTGGCCTCCATGTTTTGAGCGACACCGCTCAGCATTTGCACGTACGGTGCGCCATTGCCGGAGGCGGTATACACGGTCGCGCCGCCTTCACCGATCGCGATCGCGCCAACCGCCTCGCGGTCGCGCACCATCGTCTCCGCCTCCTCCGGCGAGCTCACGGTGATGAAGTCCGGGTGCTCCTCTTGCTGTTCAGCTTGAGCAATGAGCTTCTCGACGACAGGCCCCGGACCGGCCACCGCAACCGGCACCCCGTCCGGCCCGGACGCGAATGTCGGGGCCAAAAACGCCCAGAGCATCAGTCCGATGACGACGGGGATGCCAAGGATCATGGCGAGTGCCTTCTTTGTTGCGCCCTGCGTGGGTGCGGGGCGCGCCACGGTTGTGGACATAATCTCCTCCAAATGGAACAGTGTGTTTCAATTACACAAATGGATCATACTGTTCCACTTCTGGCGCGTCAACGGTAAGCTGCGGGTCATGCGAAAAGATGCTGCCGAAAACCGTCAAGCGATTGTGGAGGTCGCCTCCACGCTCATCGCCCAGATGGGGCCTGGCGTGTCGCTGCGCAACATCGCTAAGGAGGCAGGCGTGGGCGTGGCCACCGCGAGCCGCCACTTCCCCGACAGGGACGAGCTCTTCCGCGCGGTGCTCGAACACATCATGAACAGCATGCGCGACGTGGTGGACAAGCACCTCCTGCGTTTCCCCGACGCACCCGAAGACACCTGGCGTTCCGCGATCGGCGAGATGGTGAACTTGAACTTCCCCGCCGTCGGCCAGGAAATCCTGCCCAAACTGCTACCCACGTTGTCGCACGAAGACAGGGCTGTCGCCACCGCGCAGCTGCAAGCCATCTACGACCCGCTACTTGCGCAAGCCAAACAGCACGAACTGTGCCCCCCGGACCTCGACTACCTGTCGTTCCACTTCGCCATCATCGCGCTCTCACGCCCGCTGCCCGAGCCCGCGGAGGAAGCGTTCGCGGGCAGGCGCGCCTGGCTCGTCGACGTGTTCATTGATGGATTGCGCACCCAGCAAGCGAGCTAATGTACGGCTCCTACTAGCTCGTCGATAAGCGAACGCACACGGGCGTCAATGTCGTCGCGCACCAGGCGCATGCGCTCCATGCCCTCGATGCCGCGGTGCGAGGGTTCGTCGGTGTGCCAGCGCTCCAGCGTGCCGCGGGCGCCGTCAGGCATCTCCACCTGCGCGTCTTCGCCGAGCACCACGACGCGATCGACGTTGCGCAGCAGTTCCGGATCGATGGGTTTGGGCGTTCCGTGCGACATGTCGGCGCCAGCCTCTGCGATCGCTTCGACCGATTCCTGGTTCAGCTTCGTGCCGGGTTTGGTACCCGCGGAGTGGATGCCGAGCTTGCTACCAGCGTGCTTCTCGGCGAGCGCCGCCGCCATCTGGGACTTGCCGCCGTTGCCGACGCAGACGAACAGGACTGAGGGCTTCATGTAAGGCTCCTTTGGTTAGGCAGGGTTGGGTCACCGGGGAACAGTTTCGGGCCGATGGCGCGCATGAGGTAGACCAAGCCGACGAGCACCGGGATCTCGATGAGCGGGCCGATTGTGCCCGCCAGCGCCTGGGCGGAGGTGGCGCCGAAGGTGCCGATGGCCACCGCGATGGCGAGCTCGAAGTTGTTGCCGGCGGCCGTGAATGCCACCGAGGCGGACTGGGCGTAGTCCATGCCGGACAGCTTTGCCACTACAAGAGCCACAGCGAACATGCCCACGAAGTAGCACAGCAGCGGCAGCGCCACCGTGGCCACGGTCAACGGCCTGGACAGAATCTGGTCGCCCTGCAGCGAAAACAGCAGCACGATCGTGTACAGCAGGCCGACCAGCGCCAGCGGGGAGATCCGGGGCAGGAAGGTGTTTTCGTACCAGTCGCGGCCCTTGGTGCGCTCGCCGATGATGCGGGACAGCAGCCCGGCCAGCAGCGGGATGCCCAAAAAGACGAGCACGGAGGAGACGATCGCCCAGAAGGAGAACTCCACCGAGGTGGTCTCCAGGCCCAGCCAAGACGGAAGGACCTGCAGGTAGAACCAGCCGAGCACGCCGAACATGAGCACCTGGAACACCGAGTTGATGGCCACAAGCACGGCGGTGGCTTCCCGGTCGGCGCAGGCGAGGTCGGACCACACCAGCACCATGGCGATGCAGCGCGCCAGACCGACGATGATTAAGCCGGTGCGCAGCTCAGGCTCGTTGGGCAGGAAGATCCAGGCGAGCGCGAACATGAACGCGGGGCCGACAATCCAGTTCAAGATGATGGACACGGTCATGAGCCGTTTGTCGGTGGCGATCTCGCGGGTCTTGTCGTAGCGCACCTTGGCCAACGGCGGGTACATCATCACCAGCAGGCCGAGCGCGATCGGCAGCGAGATCCCGCCGACCTCCAGGCGCTCGAGTACGCCCGAAAGCCCCGGCACTGCGCGGCCGATGGCGAGGCCCGCCGCCATGGCGAGCATGATCCACACCGGCAGGAAGCGGTCAAGAAATGACATGCGCTCTACTGGCTGAGAGGTTGTGTCTTCCATCTGGAATCCTTATCTATTGACGATTATCAATACGAACACTAAAAGCCACATTTATCGCTGTCAATATGAAAAGGTAGGAAGCATGAAAGATTCTGTCGCCACGACAGCAGTCACTGGCCTCGACTGCTGCTCGCTGGGCTCCGGCTTGCTCTCCGCAGACGACGCGACGCGTTACGCGGCCCTGTTCAAAGTTTTGGCGGACCCCGGCCGGCTGCAACTACTCTCCTGGCTCGCCGAAGAGGGCTGCGAGCCGATGACCGTGAGCGAACTGACGCGACGCTCTGGGCTAAGCCAACCGACGGTTTCCCACCACCTCAAAAAACTTACCGAGGCCGGGCTCCTAGAAAAGAGCCGCCTGGGCAGGTCGGTCCTCCACCGGCTGCGCCCGGAGCTGTTCGCGGAACTTCGCACCGTGCTGCAGATGGACTGAGACTTACCAGCTGAGACAGAACCACTCCCAGCAGAACTGGTCCAAAGACTGCCACATGCCCCTACTGCTGGGAGAAACGCTCTAAGTCGTCCGGCGCACCCGCCATCACAATCAGGTTCGACGGGGAGAGCTCCTGGCCCGGCACAAACGGCTGCCACTCGCCGTTGCTGTTGCGCACGGAGACCACCTGCACGCGGTGCTTGTCCCACAGCTTTTCCGCGTCGCAGGGGCCGGACAGCAGCGCACGCGGCGGGGCCATCTTGATCACGCCGTAGTTCTCCGCCAGCTCTGCGAAATCCTGGAACCTCCCGCCGAGCAGATGCGCCACCCGGCGGCCGGTGTCGTGCTCCGGGCGCACCACGTGGTGCACGCCGAGGCGTTGCAAAATGCGGGCGTGGGACTCCGAATCAGCCTTCGCCCAAATGTCGGGCACCCCTAGATCCACCAGGTTGGAGGCGGTCAGGATGGACGCCTCCAGCGCGGAGCCGATGCCGAGTACAGCGCGTTTGAAGTCGTGAACACCGAGCTGGCGTAAGGCTTCGGGGTCGGTGGTGTCGGCGACGGTGGCGTCGGTAAGCAAAGGCGCATGCTCGCGTACCAGCCGCTCATCCGCGTCGACGCCTAGGACCTCCACGCCGTAGCGGGTGAGCTCCTGGGCGATCGCACCGCCGAAACGGCCCAGGCCAATGACCACCACGGGCGGGATATTCAAACGCTGCGTGGACGTGAAACGGGGGAAGTTAACCAATGAACGGCCTTTCTGTGGGGTAGTCGAACCTGCGGGAAACGGTGCGCAGCGCCAGCGCTGCGACGAGTGTGAACGGGCCGATGCGCCCGAGGTACATCAGCAGGCACAGCGCGAGCTGGGACGGGGTGGACAAATCCGCGGTGATGCCGGTGGAAAGCCCCGTGGTGGCAAACGCCGAAATGACCTCGAAGTTGACCTGGTCGGCGGTGAACTGGGGGTCGCAAATACGCAGCGTAGCTACGCCTGCGGTCACCGCTACCAGTCCCGCCGCGGCCACCGTCATCGCCTGTCGCACCACACTTTTTGGCACGGTGCGGTGGCCCACGGTGGTGGCGTCGCGGCCTTTGAATTCCGCGAGCATGGCCGCTAGCAGCACGGTCGCGGTGGTGATCTTGATGCCGCCGGCCGTGCCCGCGGACCCGCCGCCGATGAACATGTATATGTCCGTGACCATCAGTGTGATCGGGTGCGCCTCGGCGTAGTCGACAGAGTTGAACCCCGCGGTGCGCGGTGTCACCCCGGAGAAGAACGCGTTGAGGCACTTGACGCTGGCTGGCATACCGGCGAGGAAGCCGCGCCACTCCAGCAGCGCGATGATAAGCGTGGCGCTGACCACCAGAAACGCGGTCGCCTTCAGCGTCATGCGGGTGGTGATTGACAACCGCCGCGAGCTCACCGGCGCGCCGTGGACCAGACCGCGCACCCGCTCGCGGCCGCGGCGCACCAGCTCGGAGAGCACCGGGTAGCCCAGCCCGCCAATCATCAACGCACCCGCCAACGGGATGAGGATCCACCCATCCGTGTTGTAGGAGACCAGGCTGTCCGAACGCAGACCAAAGCCGGCGTTGTTGAACCCGGAAATCGCGTGGAACACGCCCTCGTATGCGGCACGCCCCGGCGCCATGCCGTAGACGGTGGCGAAGCGAATGCCCAAGATCACCGCCACCGCCCCCTCAAAGAAGAAGGTGAGCAGCAGCGTTGCCACGAGCGTCCGCCTCACCCCACCATCCAAAATCGGCCGCCCCTCAGCGGCCGTGGAATACCGCGAGCGCAGCTTCACCCTGCCGGTGAGCAGCATGCCGGTCAGCGAAGTGATGCTCATGATGCCTAGGCCGCCCACCTGGATCAGGGCAAGCACAATGAGCTGTCCGGCCAGGCTCCAGTGACTGCCGGTGTCCTCGGTAACCAGGCCGGTCAAAGTGGTCGCGGACGTGGCGGTAAACAGCGCGCTCACCAGCGCCGTCGGCGCGCCGTCAGCGGAGGCGAACGGCATGGAAAGCAGCGCTGTGCCGGTGAGGATCAGAGCTAGAAAGCCCAGCGCAGTTAGTTGCGCGGGGCCGAGCCACCTCGTGGAGGCTGTGTCATTCACCGGCCAAACGCTACTCCGCGGCGCGCAGCTTGGCTACATCTTCCGCCGAATACGTCGCCGCGATTTGGACGTCGTTGCCACCGGAGAGGTTCACCCGCGACAGGCGCACACGCTGCGAACCCGGCACCAGCGGGAAGTTCGCCGAGCGCTCCGAAACTTGCTTCACCGGGAACCCGGCGCGCAGGGCGCAGTGGTTCAGCCACACATCGTCGGCGCGTGGGGCGAGGTCCAAAAACTCCGTGCCGCGCTCGGCGACGTAGCGCACCATCTCCTTCGGGTAGCGCACGCCGTCCACGCCGGTGGCGAAGTGCAAAATCGACGGCTCGGCGCTGCGCACCGGCTTCCACTTCTTATACGGGGCGATGCCGTTATCATCCAGCACGACTCTGTGGGCGCGGTAGGCGGTGATGGTGGTGGCCGGCGGGGCGTCGATAAGCTTCTGCGCGAAGGTGCGCGGGTAAAGCACATCGTCATCGACGGTGATGACGTTGCGGTCCGGGTACCGCTGGAACGTGCCGTAATACTTGGTGTGCGGGCCCAAGCCGCCGGTGGACTCGTGCACCTGCAGGCCGCGATCCGCCAGCGCCTGCAGCGACTCCGGCCAGCGGGCGTGAAAATCCACGGGATCCAGCCACAGGTGCACCGGCAGGCGCACCGTACCCACCAGAAGCGACGCGATCGCCGCGGCCGCGGAGCGCAAACGGGTGCCGTGGGTGGTCAAAGAAATGACGGTCTCGCCGTCTTCCGGGAAGCGCTTGTCAGAGTTGTGCGCCGCGTTGAGCAGCAACGGGAGACGAACGAATGCGCCGGTGGCCACGAACCCCTGCCGCACGGCGTAGTCAATCCACATGGCGCATTACCCTAGCCCACCGGCGCGGGAGGGTGCATGATGGAGGGCATGACTGATACTGGGACTAACACCGCCACTATCCGCGACTGGTGGGAAGCCGCCCGCCCCCACACCTGGCCCAACGCATTCGCCCCCGTCATCGCCGGTACCGGCGTGGCGGCCCTGACCTTGCAGGCCCACCCCGGCCGCGCCGTGCTGGCGCTTCTGGTGGCGTGGGCGCTGATCATCGGCGTCAACTACGCCAACGACTACTCCGACGGCATCCGCGGCACCGACGACGACCGCACCGGGCCGACGCGCCTGACCGGCTCCGGGCTGGCCGCGCCGGAGCAGGTAAAGCTGGCGGCGTTTATCGCGTTCGGCGCCGCCGCTGTGTTCGGCGTGATCCTGTCCGCGGTGGCGGGCGCGATGTGGCTCGTGCTGGTGGGCGCGCTGTGCATCGCCGCGGCGTGGTTCTACACCGGCGGCGACAGCCCGTACGGCTACTCCGGCTTCGGCGAGGTCTCGGTGTTCGTGTTCTTCGGCC
The DNA here is from genome assembly GCF_022345915.1 of Corynebacterium sp. ACRQP. NCBI lineage: Bacteria > Bacillati > Actinomycetota > Actinomycetes > Mycobacteriales > Corynebacteriaceae > Corynebacterium > Corynebacterium sp. ACRQP. The sequence goes on from NZ_JAKRMZ010000018.1 coordinate 44,172, forward strand.
TCGTCGCCGTGATGGGCACCGAGTACACCCAGTCCGGGATGGTGTCGTGGGAAGGCTTCCTGTGCGCGCTGGCCATCGGCGCGATCTCCGCGTCGGTGAACCTGGCCAACAACATCCGCGACATCCCCACCGATGCGGCCGCCGGCAAGCGCACACTCGCAGTAAGGCTTGGCGACGATAAAGCGCGCACCCTCTTCACCGTCCTGACTTTGTTCCCGTTCTTCATTTCCGTGGTGCTGTCGATGACCACCGTGTCTGCGCTTGCGGCACTGGTGGCGCTGCCACTGGCGGTGGCGAGCGTGCAGAAGGTGCGCGGCGGCGCTTCTGGTGCGGAGCTGATCCCGGTGCTGGGGCTCAACGGCAAGACGATGCTTTTGTGGGCCGTGGTCACCGCGGTGGCGTTCGCATGGTTCGGCTGGTCGTTCTGGGGCGGGTTCAGCGGCATCGGCGAGGCCGTGCCGTACGCGCCGTTGTCCTAAGTGTTGCGTTTGGGAATGTGGCAAATATTTGCCGCATTCCCAAACGCGACCACCCCCAGCGATACACTCAGCCGCATGCTTGACGTCCTCACCGGTTTTGCCATCATCTTCACCGTCATCGCGGCGGGGTGGTGGCTCGCGCACAAGCGCGTCATCGGGCCGGGCGAGGAGCGCCTGCAGCTCAACCGCATAGCGTTCTACGTGGCCACCCCGTCGCTGATCTTCTCCTCGGTGGCGGTCTCGGACACGGACGCGTTCTTCTCCCCGGTCATCCTGGTCATCGCCGTCGCCACGGTGGTGACCATGCTCATCTACTGGGCGATCAGTGCGGTCTTCTTCCACCAGGACGCCGCGGAGACGATGGCGGGCGCGGCGTCCTCGAGCTACTACAACTCCGTCAACATCGGCCTGCCCATCGCGACCTATGTGCTTGGCGACGCCACCTTCGTCGTGCCCGCCCTCGTCCTCCAGATGGCGGTGCTCTCCCCCATCGTCATTGCGGGGCTGGACCGGGGCGCGAAGGGCGTCGGCAAGTCCGTGGTGGCCGGCCTGACCGCGCCCGTGGTGGTCGCGGCGTTCGCAGGCTTCGCCGTCTCCGCGGCGTCCTGGACGGTGCCGGAGCCGGTGCTCGCGCCGCTGGAGATTTTGGGCGGGGCGTCCATCCCGCTGATCCTGATGAGCTTCGGCGCCTCGCTGACCGGCGAGAAGGTGCTGCAGAGCCACCGCGGACCCACCCTTACCGCCACCGCGCTGAAGCTGGTGGGCATGCCGGCGGTGGCGTGGGTCGTCGCTAGGCTGCTGGGCCTTGACGGCCAAGAGATGTACGCCGCACTGATCCTGTGCGCGCTGCCCACGGCGCAAAACGTGTACAACTACGCCGCGACGTACCGCTCCGGCGAAGTGATCTGCCGCGACACCGTCTTCCTCACCACGTTCCTGGCGCTGCCCGCGATGCTGCTCATCGCCGGGGTGTTCTAGCGAAAAAACTCCCTGCGCTTGACGGAGGCGAGTGGAGTGGTTCACACTTTGGCAATGAACAAGGCGCGGAAAACAGTGGCCGCCGTGTTGCTTGCGGTGGTGGCGGTGTTGGGCGGATGCTCGTCGACAGGCGGAGCCCCCCGCAACGAAAACGGCGGCGGCACGGCGGGCGGTGTGGACACCCCGCGGTACGTGGTGGCGATGGTCACCCACGGCGCGCCCGGCGACACCTACTGGGACCTCGTGCGCAAGGGCGCCGAGGACGCCGCGAAGAAGGACAACATCGAACTGCGCTACTCCTCTGACCCGCAGGCGCCCAACCAGGCGAACCTCGTGCGCTCGGCGGTGGACGCGGGCGTGGACGGCATCGCCGTGACCATGCCGAATGCCGAGGCGATCGGCCCGGCGGCGCGCGACGCCGTGGACCGCGGCATCCCCGTCGTCGGGCTCAACGCCGGCATGACCGCGTACCAGGACTACGGGATGACCGGCTTCTTCGGCCAGGACGAGACCGTCGCCGGCCGCGCCGCCGGCGAGCGCCTCAAGGATGAGGGCAAGAAGAAGGTGCTGTGCGTGATCCACGAGCAGGGCAACTCCTCCCAGGAGGCGCGCTGCGCTGGTGTTCGCGAGGGCCTCGGCGGCGGCGCAGTGGAGCTGCTGTACGTCAACGGCCAGGACCTCACCTCGGTGCAGTCCACCATCTCCTCCAAGCTTTCCCAGGACCGCTCCTTCGACACCGTGTTTGCGCTGCAGGCGCCGGTGGCGATGCGCGCCGTGGAGTCTGTGAACCAGTCCGGCGCGCAGGCGCAGGTGGCCACCTTCGACACCAACGCGGAGCTCGTCGGCGCCATCGCGGACGGGCGCGTGGCGTGGGCCGTGGACCAGCAGCCGTACCTGCAGGGCTACCTGGCCGTGGACTCGCTGTGGATTGCAAAACGTAACGGCGGCACCCTCGGCGGCGGGCGCCCGGTCTACACCGGCCCGAGCTTCGTGGATACTACAAACGTGGACAAGGTCGAAGAGGCAGCGAAGGCAGGTATGCGATGAGGGACGACCGCCTGAAAACCCGCACCGGGTTCGCGCGCCTGATCCGCCGCCCGGAGTTTGCCAGCCTGCTCGGCTTCATCGCGATCTTCGTCTTCTTCCTCTCCGTGGCGCCGGCGTTTCGCTCGTTTGAGGCGCTGGCCACCACGTTGTACGCCAGCTCCACCCTGGGGATTGTGGCGCTGGCGGTGGGCATGCTCATGATCGGCGGGGAGTTCGACCTCTCCTCCGGTGTGGCCGTGACCACCGCCGCGCTCGCCGCGACGATGCTCAACTACAACCTGCACCTAAATTCCTGGGTGGGCGCGTTCCTGGCGCTGGGAATCTCGCTGTCCATCGGCGCGCTCAACGGCTTTTTAGTCACGCGCACCGGCATCGATTCATTCCTGATCACCCTGGCTGCCTTCCTCATGCTCCAGGGCCTGAACCTGGCGGTGACGAAGCTGGTCACCGGCCAGGTGGCCACCCCCACCATCGCGGACATGGAGGGCTTCCCGTCCGCCCACGCCGTGTTCGCCGGCAACTTCCACATCGGCAACGTGCGCATCTCGGTCACCGTGCTGTGGTGGATCTTCTTCGTCGCCGTGGCGTCGTTCGTGCTGTTCCGCACCAAGCTCGGCGGCTGGATCACCGCTGTCGGCGGCAACGCCGAGGCCGCCCGCGCCGTAGGCGTGCCGGTGCGCCGCGTGAAGATTCTGCTGTTCATGGGCGTCGGCTTCGCCGCGTGGTTCGTTGGGATGCACACCCTGTTCGCCTTCGACTCCATCCAGGCCGGCCAGGGCGTGGGCAACGAGTTCCTCTACATCATCGCCGCGGTCATCGGCGGCTGCGCCATGACGGGCGGGCGCGGCACCGCCGTCGGCACCGCCATCGGCGCGCTGATTTTCGGCATGACCAACCAGGGCATCGTCTACGCCGGTTGGAACCCGGACTGGTTCAAGTTCTTCCTCGGCGCGACACTGCTGGTGGCGGTGCTCGCGAACACCTCCTTCGCCAAATACACCAAGGGGCGCTAAGTGGCTGTCATCGAACTGGAAAACATCACCAAGTCCTACGGCAGCTTCGAGGCACTGCGCGGCGTCAACCTCGCCGTGCGCGAAGGCGAAGTCACCTGCGTGCTCGGCGACAACGGCGCCGGCAAATCCACCCTGATCAAAATCCTGTCGGGCCTGCACACGCCCACTTCGGGCACCATGCTTATCGACGGCTCCGCCACCACCCTCACCTCCCCCCGCGACGCCATCAGCGCTGGCATCGCCACCGTCCACCAGACGCTGGCGATCGTCGACGAGCTCAGCGTGTGGCGCAACTTCTTCCTCGGCCAGGAACTCACCGGCGCGCTCGGTGTGCTGCGCCAGGCGAAGATGAAACGGATCTGCTCCGAGCAGCTTTTGGAGATGGGCATTGACATCCCCGACGTGGACGTCGAGGCCGGCAACCTCTCCGGCGGCCAACGCCAGGTCATCGCCATCGCCCGTGCCGTCTACTTCGGCGCCCGCGTGCTGATCCTTGACGAGCCCACCGCAGCGCTTGGCGTGAAACAGTCCGGGGCGGTGCTGCGCATGGTCGCCGCCGCCCGCGATCGCGGCATCGCCGTCGTGTTAGTCACCCACAACCCCCACCACGCATTCTTGGTGGGCGACCACTTCACCATTCTGAAGCTCGGCCACCAGGAGCTCGACGCACCACGGTCCCAGGTCACCCTCGAGGAGCTGACCCACCGGATGGCCGGGGGTGGGGAGCTGGAGGCGCTCAGCCATGAGCTGAGGCGGGACTAAACCTTTGGTGCGTCGATTAGCGAGCTAGCGTTCGGCGAGCTCCGACTGGATCCAGTCCTTGCGCGCCTGGCGCTGGTGCTTCAGCTCCGCGACAGCCTCATTCGCCTCAATGCGGTGGCGCTTAAACAGCAGCATCGACAGCGGGAACGCCACAATCAGCGCCAGCAGCGCCGACATAATCACCGGCACCGGCGCGCCAATGAGCACCGCGGCGAGCTGGATCACCACCGTCAGCGCGATGAACAAAAGCAGGCGGTCCAAGCCGTAGATGGCCACGGCCTTGTTCGCCCTCGATTTCGCCCCGGGGTCTACCTGCGGAGAACGTTGATCAGTCACGGTTGTTCACCCTATCCGGTGGCCAAGTATGTTTAAAACCATGGGAAGGTTGCTACTCCTCGCATTGGTCGTCCTGGCCGCCGTGCTGCTCTGGCGCGCGTTCGGCCCCGGCTCCGCCGAGCGCTACGGGTCGCTGCGCGGCGGTTCGCAGCGGCAGGTGGAGCAAAAACCCGTGATTAAGGGCCCGGACGACGACGAAGAGTTCCTCTGGAACATCGAAAAGAACCGGTTCAAGGAGCGCCGCGCTCGTGAAGAGGCCGAGCGCAAGCGCAGGGAGGAAGAAGAACGCCGCCGGCGCCGCGACGACAGCTAGATACTTGGGGCTAGGCGGACCCTATCCAGATTTGTTCACTAGCCCAGTGAACAAATTCGGGTTTCGGGCCCATTTCTCGGGGCGGCGGGCCACATTTCCCCAGGTCGCGACCCGGTCGCCCGAAATCTATTCACTCGCGACGAGCCTGAGAGTGAACAAATTTCGAAAAGGCGCCAGATTCCTGACAGATCACGGCAGCCGTTTGCGCCGACCTGGGGAAATAGGGCCTGCCTGACAGATTCGCTTTGTGTCAGCGGCGGGGCGGAACGCGGCCGGGAGTCCCAGGCGCGGCGGCCGGCGGCTGCCCGCGGAACCCCCTACGCCTCGGTGAACCCGACCTTCAGGCCGAGCTCGGCCGCCACGGCGATGACCTTCTCCCAGCGCACGCCGGCGCCACCGTGCTCGATGGTGTGCAGCGTGGAGCGGGAGACCCCGGCGGCGTCGGCGACGTCCTGCTGGAGGCGGCCGGCGGCGCGGCGCCGGGAGGCGATCTGCTCCCCGAGGGCGATCAGCACCGGGTCGTCGCTTGCGGGTTTGCCCTGCTTGTTGCGGGGTTTGTGGTGGGCGTCGCTCATCGGCCGGCCTCCTTCAGGCCCTCTTCCTCGGCGAGCACTGCGGGCAGTTTCTCGGACCAGGCGAGGGCGTCGCGGACGCCGTCGACAAGCGAGCGCTCCGCGGACCACCCCAGGACAGACTTCGCTTTGTCGGTGCGCGACGCGCTGCCGACGACGTCGCCGGGGCGGGCGGGGCCGGTGCGGACCTCGAGTGGCGTGCCGGTGGCTTCGCCGAACGCCTCGGCGAGCTCGAAGACGGTGGTGCCCTGGCCGGTGCCGAGGTTGATCACGTCGTAGCCTAAATCCCCCACCACGGAGTCGAAGCGCTGCAGCACCGCGACGTGCGCGCGGGCGAGGTCCCAGACGTGGATGTAGTCGCGCAGGCCAGAGCCGTCGCGGGTGGGCCAGTCCACGCCGGTGACGGTGAACGGCTCGCCGGCGGCGTGGGCCTCGATCATCTTGCCCATCGCGTGGGTGGGGTGCGGGTTCTGCAGGCCGGTGCGCAGCGCGGGGTCGGCGCCGATCGGGTTGAAGTAGCGCAGCGCGACGACGCCGAGGCGGCCGGTGGCGGATTCGTCGCGAAGCACCCGCTCCAGCAGCCACTTCGACGCCGCGTACGGGCTCTGCGGGTCCACGGCGCTGGTTTCGTCCACCATGTACTCCGGCCCCGGCTCGTACATCGACGCCGTCGACGACAGCACGAAGCGGCGCACGCCGAAGCGCTCCATCACCGACAACAGCGTGATGGCTTTGCCCACGTTGTTGTCGTAGTACACCAACGGCTGCTCCACCGACTCGGGCACGACGATCTTGGCGGCACAGTGGATTACAGCGTCGATGTCCGGGTGCTCCGCGAACACCCGCTCCAGCAGATCAACGTCGGCGACGTCGCCCTCGTAGCAGGCGAAGCGCTGGCCGAAGACGCGCAGGCCGGTGGAGAAGTCGTCCACAATCACCGGGGTAATCCCGGCGTCCGCGCAGCACGACGCGATAGAGGACCCGATGTAGCCGGCGCCGCCGGTGATCAGGACCTTCACTAGTTCAGCCCCGCGTAGGAGTGCAGGCCAGCGACCACGGTGTTGACGTAGGTCATGTTAAAGATCGTCATGGCCATGGCGAAGACGTTGATCCAGGCGGCGGCGGTGGACTTCCAGCCGGCCGTGGCACGCGCGTGGAGGTAGGCGGCGTAGAGGATCCAGGTGACCATGGAGACGGTTTCTTTGGCGTCCCAGCCCCAGAAACGGCCCCAGGCCACCTCGGCCCAAATCGCGCCGAAGACGATGCCGATGCCGAACAGCGGCAGGGTCACCACCGCGGTTTTGTACGCGATCTGGTCCAGCGTTTTCGCGTCCGGCAGCGGGCGGAGGATCGCACCCAGGAATCCGTGCTCTTTACCGCGCGGCTGCCACATGCGCAGCAGGTACAGCAGGGCGAACACGCCGGAGACCAGGCCCACGGACGCGCCGATGGACACCGTAGACACGTGCACTGGCATCCAGTATGACTGCAGCGCCGGCACCACGGGGGCTGCCTGCATGTGGAACACCGTGGAGTTCAAGAACATGGCGATGACCATGGGGAACAGCAGCCACGGCCAGACGGTGTGCCAGTTCTTGCGCTGCACCACTACGGCGGCGACGACCATGATCACGGCGGTCATGAACAGGATGTACTCGTACAGGTTGCCCAGCGGGAACCGCCCGGCGGCGAGCCCGCGGGTGACAAACGCCACCAGGTGCAGCGCCACGCCGACCCAGACAAGCGCCTGGGTCATGCCAGCCCATTTGCGGGCGTTGGCGATCATGTCCTCGTCGGGCTTTTGCTTCTCGACGACCTCCGGTCCCCCAGCGCCAACCAGCACCTTCTGCTCCGCCAGGGCCTCGCGGCGCGCTTCGATGACGCTGTTGACGCGGCCGTAGTAGATGAACGCCATAATCAGCGCCACGATGTAGACGATGAATGCGGTGCGGAACGTCAGGTCAGACAGCTCCGCCATGGTTGTGTTGACGAGCATGCCCATAACCTACCCCACTAGCAGGCGTTATCAAAGGTCATAGGGGTTGAACTCCCCCTGCTCGCCCTCATCATCGTCGGGGTCGAGCCCGAGGATGGCGGCGGCGATGTCGTCGAATTCGCGGCCCCACCCGGCGCGGTCGGTGCGGGCGAGCCCGGCGATTTCGACGTGGGTGTGGCCCGAGGTACCCGGGCGAATTCTTACCCACACGCGGCGGCGCTTGATGGCCAACGAGCCGGCGAGCGCACCGAGCATGATCGCGGTGGAGACCAGCGCCCACACCTGCATCGGGTCGCGGGAGATCTGGTAGTTGGCGTACTCGGCGGCGCCGTCGAAACGCACGCGCACCTCGCCGTCGCCGGTGTCCACGGTGGCCTCGGAGCCGGGGGTGAGCTGGACGCGGGAGACCTTTTCCAGGCGCCCGTCGGCCACCAGGGACTGGTCCAGCACGAAGATGTTTTGCGGCCGGCCGGTGTCCAGGCCTGCGTCGCCGACGTAGACGTCCACGGACACTGCCGGGTCGTCCATGGAGGGGAACGCGGACTGCAGCTGGTCGCCGTTCGGCCCGGCCCAGCGGGCGGTGGGCGCGAAGTTGCCCTCGATGGCGATCTGGTGCTGGCGGCGCTCCGCCAGGTCCGGGTACATGCCGGCGGGCGGGTCGAAGCGCATCACGCCGGAGGACAGGAACGTGAACACGTCAGTGGGCCGAAACTGCATCATCTGCGTGCGGGTCTCCCCGTTCGGCCACGTGATGGTTACTTGCGGGGCGAAGCCGTGGCCCTGCAGGTAGACACGGTCGCCGCCCACGCGCAGCGGGTGGTTCACCGCCAGGCTCGTGGGCGTCCACTCCTCCTGCGGGACCGACAGGTCGTCGGTGTAGGTGATGTCGGAGGAGAACTCGTTGGCCTGCCCGTTATTCAGGTAGGTGGCCGAGAAGTTCTGGGATTCGAAGCAAAACGGGGTCAGGCCGGTGCCGTCGAAAAGCGGGCCTGCCCGGAAGACGTCGAAGTTGGCGGGCGAAGTGTTGCAGAACACCCGCGATTGCTCCACCGGCACCGCGGATTCGGCCTCGGAGTTGGTGACCACGATGACCTGGCCTTCGTAGAAGACCATGCGGCCGGCCACGAAGGTGAGGATCATGGCGACGATGCCGATGTGGAAAATCAGGTTCATCAGCTCGCGGGTGTAGCCGCGCTCCGCGGAAATCGAGAACGCCCCGGCGCGGTCCTCGTCCGGTTTGTAGGACGCCACGTGCCAGCGTTTCAGCTGCTTGCGCAACTGCTTCTCGACGTCCTCCGGCGCCCCCGCAACCTCCCCCTCCACGTGGTGCGGCATGCGCCCCAAGTACTTGGGCGCGCGCGTCGGCTTGGCCTTGTACGCGCGCCAGTGGTCGATGGAGCGCGGGATGATGCAGCCGACCAGGGAGATGGTCAGCAGCAGGATGATGGCGAGGAACCACGTGGACTGGAAGACGTCGAAAAGCTGCAGCTTGTCGTAGATGGGGCCGGTGGTGGGGTTGGCCTTGAGGTAATCGTCCACCAGCGAGGACGACACGGTGCGCTGCGGCAGAAGCGCGCCCGGGATGGACGCCACGGCCAGCACGAACAGCAGCATCAAGGCGGTGCGCATGCTGGTGAGCCAGTGCCACGCCTTTTTCAGCCAGGTCTGTGCCGTCTTCATTTAGATGATCGTCCCTCCGAATCCGTCGACGAGTTGGCGCGACCAACCGATAAACGCGTCCCAGGCGCCGGTGAGCAGCATGATGCCGACAACGATCATGGCGATGCCGCCGGCGATCTGGATGCCGCGGGAGTGGCGGCGCAGCACGTCGATGCTGCGCACGGCCTTTGACGAGCCGAACGCGACAAGCAGAAACGGCAAACCCAGCCCGATGCAGTACGCGATGACGAGCAGCACGCCGCGCGCCGCGGTGAAGCCCTGGGTGCCCACGGACACCGAGATGATGGCGCCCAGCGTCGGCCCCAGGCACGGTGTCCAGCCGAGCGCAAAGATCCCGCCGAGCAGGGGCGCGCCGATGATAGTGGTCCATTTCTTCGGCTGGAAGCGGGTGTCTTTTTGCAGCGCGGGCACAGCCCCCATGAACACCAGGCCCATGAGGATGGTGACCACCCCGCCGATGCGGGTGAGCGTCTGCGCGTTGAGCGCGATGGCGCTGACCGCGCCGAACACCGTGACGGTGGCAAGCAGAAACACGACGGTGAACCCGGCGATGAACAGCAGGGCGGCACCGGCAACCGCCCAGTGTTTGCGGGACACGCGCGCGCCCTTTTCATCCAGCGTCATCTCGCCGCCGACCACGCCGGTCAGATACGAGATGTAGCCCGGCACCAGCGGGATCACGCACGGGGAGGCGAAGGAGACTAACCCGGCAACCGCGGCGGCGAGCAGGCCGAGCAGCAGCGGGCCGTCGGCGACAAGATCGGCGAAGCCCACCTAGGCCTCCCCGTCGAGGCGGTCGATGACCTCGAGCAGATCGTCCGCGGTGATCTCACGGAGGAACACCGCCGCCGGGCGGTGCTGCTTGTCCAGCACGATCGTCGTCGGGATCACCGAGGACGGCACGCCGCCCAAGTTGGCGGCGGTCTTAAACGGCGGGTCGTAGATGGACGGGTAGGTCACCCCGTTATCCGCCAGGAAATCCCGCGCGATCTGCGGGTTCGGGTCGCGTACGTTGATCCCCAGCACGGTGCCGTTTCCCTGTGCTTGGAGGTGTTCCTGCGTCTGCTGCAGGTCGTCCACCTCCGCGCGGCACGGCGCGCACCACTGGCCCCACGCGTTGAGCACGACAATCTCGCCGTCGAAATCACTCAGGGCGATGGTCTGGTCTTCGTCGAGAAGCGACTCGCCCTCGAAACCGGCCAGGGGCTTGCGGTCCGCCTCCTCGTAGAAGATTTCAGTTTGCCCGCCCGGCGAGTGGAACGCGAAGTTGCCGCCGTTGTCCGCGCCGGAGCAGGCAGCCAGCAAAAGCGCGGCCGCGCAAAGCGGCGCGGCGAAAAGCTTGCGCATAGTACCTCTCAAATGTGCTGGGCTGGGGTGTTGTAGGCCCAGTCAACAACACTGTCGCCGTCAAACACAAGTGAGGTCACGCTGGCCAGGTCGCAGTTGCGGCTCGCGTGCGCCAGGCGCTTGCCCTGCAGGTGGCGCTGCACCATCACAATCGGCAGCTGGTGGCTGACCAGCACGGCCTCGTGGCCGTCGGCCTTGCCGCGGGCATCCTCGACCGCGGACCACATGCGCTCGAAGATCTCCTGGTAGGGCTCGCCCCAGCTCGGCTCGAACGGGTTGGTCATGTGCCGCCAGCGGATCGGGTTGATCAGCTGCGAGCGCCACCCCTTCGTGCGCAGGCCCTCAAAGGTGTTGCCCGCCTCCAGGATGTCCTCGCGGGTGTCCACCTCGCAGCCGGTGACCTCCGCGATCGGGCGGGCAGTTTCTTGCGCGCGCTCCAGCGGGCTCGCCGCAAGGTAGACCACATCGCGGCCGCGGAAAAACTTCGAGGTGGCCACGGCCATGGAGTTGCCGCGGGAAGACAGGTGGTAGCCCGGCATGCGCCCGTAGAGGATCTTCTTCGGGTTGTACACCTCGCCGTGGCGCACCAGGTGCACCGTCGTCTTCGTCATTTAGGCCTCCGCGGGTTTAGCCGCCGCGGCGGCCTTCGCGGCGCCGCGCAGTGCGTCCTCGATGCGGCCGAAGTCCTCGTCCGTCAGGGCGGTGGAGACGAACCAGGTCTCAAACGCGCTCGGCGGCGCGTACACGCCAGCGTCCAGCAGTGCGTGGAAGAACGGGGCGTAGCGGAACGTGTCGGCGGCCTGCATGTCGGCGAAGTTGTGTCCCTCGCCCTCGCCGAACCGGATGGAGAGCATGGTCGCTGCGCGTTGGATGTGGTGGGTGACGCCTTCGGCCGTGAGGGCGTCGTGAAGCAAACGCTCCAGCAAATCCGCGTTGTTGTTCAGCGTGGGGTAGATGTCCTCGCTGGCCAACTCGAGCGAGGCCAGGCCGGATGCCATCGCCACCGGGTTACCGGACAGGGTGCCCGCCTGGTAGACGGGGCCGTTCGGTGCGAGGTGCTCCATGATGTCGCGGCGGCCGCCGAACGCCGCCGCCGGCAGGCCACCGGAGACGACCTTGCCAAAGGTGGTCAAGTCGCCCGCGACGTTGTCCACGCCGTACCAGCCGGCATACGAGGTGCGGAAGCCCGTCATCACCTCGTCCAGGATCAACAGCGCGCCGTTGAGGTGCGCGAGCTCCTTGAGCTTGGCGTTGAAGTCGTTACGCGGGGCGACGGTGCCCATGTTGCCCGCAGCCGCCTCCGCAATCACCGCGGCGATCTGGCCCTCGTTCTCGCGGAACGCGCGCTCCACCGCCTCGATGTCGTTGTACGGCACCACGATGGTGTCCTGCGCCTGCGCGCCGGTGACACCCGGGGAATCCGGCAGGGAGAACGTGGCGATGCCGGAGCCCGCAGACGCCAGCAGCGCGTCCACGTGGCCGTGGTAGCAGCCCTCAAACTTGATGATCTTCGGCCGGCCCGTGAACCCGCGCGCCAGGCGGACAGCGGACATGGTGGCCTCCGTGCCGGAGTTGACCATGCGCACCTCCTCCACCGACGTGCGCTTGACAATGTGCTCCGCGATCTGGATCTCCGCCTCCGTGGGCGCGCCGAAGCTCAGGCCGTTGCGCAGGGCTTTCTCCACCGCTTCGACAATCTTCGGGTGGGCGTTGCCGTGCACCATCGGGCCCCAGGAGCACACCAGGTCCACGTACGAGTTGCCGTCCACGTCCACAAGCTTCGAGCCGTGCGCGCTCTGGATGAAGCGGGTCTGCCCGCCCACCGAGCCGAAACCGCGCACCGGCGAGTTCACGCCGCCCGGGGTGGTTTTCTGCGCCCGCTCGAACAGTTCGTGCGAGCGCTGGGTGTTAGCTGAAGTCGGCTTTTCCGCAGTCATGGTTGTCTATCCTAGGCCATATGAAAATCGCGTTTTTAGGCCTCGGTCGCATGGGCACGGAGCTCGCGCTCAAGCTCGTCGACGACCACGAACTGACCGTATGGAACCGCACCGCCGAGAAAGCCGAACCGTTGGTCTCGCGCGGGGCTACCGCTGCTTCGACCCCCACGGAAGCCGTCGAGGGCGCCGAGCTGGTGATCACCTGCCTGTTCGGCCCCGACATCGTGCGTGAGGTGGTCATCGAGCCCGCGCTCATCCCCGAGGGCGTGACCTGGGCCGATGCCACCACCATCTCCCCCGCGGACGCCGCCTCCTTCGCCGACGCCGTGCCCGGCTACGTGCACACCCCGGTCGTCGGCTCGCTCCCGCCCGCGCGCGCCGGCAAGCTCGGCGTGTACGCCGGAGGCGCCGATGCTTCTCGACGATCTAAAGTCGCCGACGTCGTTGCCCCCTGGGCCGCCGCTAATCCTGAGCGGCTCAAGGAGGTGGACACCGCCGCCGGCGCCGCCGTGGGCAAACTGCTGGCCAACCTCGCCCTGGCCGTGACCATCGAAGGCTTCAAGGAAGCGCTGGTCCTGGGCGAGTCCCAGGGGTTGTCGGAAGAGCAGGTGGTGGACATGCTCGGCTCCACCGGCCTGGAGTTCATCGTGAACATGAAGTCGCCGTTCCTACTTGGCGAGCGCTCTACTTCGCCCGGCGACTTCACCGCCGACGCCATCGCCAAGGACGCCCGCCTGATGCTCGCGTCCGCGGACCAGGACCTGCCCGCCGTCTCCGCCGCCCTGGCGTCGTTGGAGGCGCAGCAGGACGCCGGCCACGGCGACGAGGACTTCTCCACCGTCGTGGTGAACCGATAGCCGCGCCCTGGTGCCCGACACTTCGCGGCGGACCCTTAGTGCCAGAGTGGTTGTGAACGACGTACCGTAGGAGGTTTTGTTCATGACCGATTCACAGTTGCCTCAGTTGGTGCCGTCGTCGTTGACGTCGCCACCGTCCGTTGATGCCCCGGT